>CAZQKJ010000040.1:0-16716 GCA_964593315.1 uncultured Granulosicoccaceae bacterium | reverse complement strand
GACCGACATCTGGGTACGCTTTCAGCGATTGCGAGGGCATGAGGTCACCTGGGTGTGGGCGGACGACGCCCACGGCACACCCATCATGATGAGTGCGAAAAACAACGGCATCACCCCCGAGGCCATGATTGAACAGATGAAAGTCGAGCATGAAAAAGACTTCACTGACTTTCAGCTCAGCTTTGACAACTTTCACACCACTCACTCCGCTGAAAATCGCCAGTGCGTGGAGACCATCTATAAGAAGCTTAGAGACGATGGCCACATCGCGGTGAGAACAATTGAGCAACTCTATGACCCGGATGCCGGTATGTTTTTACCAGACCGTTTTGTCACCGGCACCTGTCCCAAGTGCAAAACCGAAGATCAATACGGAGATGCCTGCGAGAGTTGCGGCACCACCTACGATGCCACTGAACTACTCAACCCCAGATCAGTGGTTTCAGGCGCTACGCCAGTCACCAAAGATTCAGAACAGTATTTCTTTAAGATAGAAAACTTCGATGCCATGTTGCGCGAATGGACCAGCGGCGAACACCTTCAACCGGAAATGCGAAACAAAATACAAGAATGGTTTGAAGGTGGATTAAAGGACTGGGATATCTCGCGCAACGAACCCTATTGGGGATTCGAAATTCCGGATGCACCGGGCAAGTATTTTTACGTATGGATGGATGCACCGATTGGTTACATGGCAAGTCACCTTCACTTGCTCAACGGTGATCAGGAAAAACTTGCCAAATACTGGGACAAAGACTCTACTGCCGAGTTGGTTCACTTTATCGGTATAGACATCGCACGCTTCCACACATTGTGTTGGCCTGCCATGTTAGAGGGCGCAGGTTATAGAAAACCAACCGCTGTACACTGCCACGGATTTTTAATGGTAGACGGCGCCAAGATGTCAAAGACACGCGGTACTTTTATCAAGGCACGCACCTATCTTGATCATCTGCAACCAGACTACCTGCGTTACTACTATGCAGCAAAACTCAACAACAAGGTTGAAAACATAGACCTTAACCTTGAGGATTTTGTCGCCAGAGTCAACGCTGATCTGGTAGGAAAAATAGTCAACATTGCCAGCCGCTGTGCTGGCTTTATTGTCAAAAACTTTGATGCCACACTTGCAGATCAGCTGCCGGACAATAATCTGTATGCAGAATCCGTGGCAGCTTCTGAGTCAATAGCAGGCGCATTTGAGTCTCGCGAGTTCGGCCGCGCTATTCGTGAAATCATTTTACTGGCCGACAGTGCCAATCAGTATATTGCAGACAAAGCACCATGGACCCTCATCAAAAAGGAAGGCTGCGAACAAGAGGTACAGGAGATTTGCACGCTCGGGATTAACCTGTTTAAAAATCTGGTGATCTACCTAAAACCCGTGGTACCGGATATTGCAAGCCAAACTGAAGCTTTTTTAAATTGCAGCGAATTCAGCTGGCAAGATCTGGATGCACCGCTTCTAAATCATAAGATCAACAAATTCAAACCGATGATCACGCGCCTTGAAACCAAATCTATTGATGCAATCGTTGAAGCGTCAAAAGAAGATCTGAAAGCAACTGCAGTAGCGACCGCGGCAGGGACAACAGCTGTAAGCGCGACAGGGCCAATGGCTGATGATCCAATCAGTGATGAAATATCATTTGATGACTTTGCCAAAGTTGATCTGCGCATCGCAACGATTGTTGCGGCAGATCATGTAGAGGGTGCAGATAAACTGTTGCAGCTCACACTTGATCTGGGAGGTGAGCAGCGCAATGTATTTGCCGGTATAAAATCAGCCTATGATCCGTCTACACTGATTGGCCGACAAACAGTGATGGTAGCCAATCTGGCACCCAGAAAGATGCGCTTTGGTATGTCAGAGGGAATGGTACTGGCTGCAGGACCGGGTGGTTCTGATCTCTTTATCCTGTCTCCGGATAACGGTGCGCAAGCAGGTATGCGGGTTAAGTAAACCAATGCAGGAAATTCTGCTCATACTTGCCGGCACTATTCTGGTAAACAATTTTGTACTGGTGAATTTCCTTGGTCTGTGCCCGTTTATGGGTGTCTCAAGAAAGCTTGATACAGCGCTTTGCATGGGACTTGCCACTACCTTTGTGCTGACACTGGCATCCGTTTGCAGTTATCTCTTTAACAAATGGATTTTGCTACCACTGGAACTTGAATACCTGCGATTAATAGCCTTTATCGTAATTATCGCTGGACTGGTCCAGCTGACAGAACTTTTTATTCGCAAGGTCAGCCCGTTATTACACAGTGTATTGGGCATATTTCTACCTCTCATCACAACCAACTGTGCCGTGCTTGGCGTAGCACTGCTGAGCATTAGAACCAACACTACTTTTATCAGTGCCGCATTCTATGGATTTGGGGCAGCCCTCGGTTTTACTCTGGTGTTGATTCTCTTCTCCGCTATGCGTGAACGCATTGATGCTGCAGATGTACCGCAACCCTTTAAAGGCAGTGCGATAGCCCTTGTCACGGCAGGCTTCATGTCACTCGCTTTTATGGGCTTCAGCGGCATGAGCTAATGACAGGCATTCTGGTCATCACATTACTGGCAACGGCTTTTGGCCTTGCACTCGGTGCATCTGCAAGATGGTTCGCGACCGACAATAACTCAATGGTCGATCAGATCAACCAGCTACTGCCACAAACCCAGTGTGCACAATGCGGGTACCCTGGCTGCAGACCCTATGCAGAAGCTATTGCTAATCAGGACGCTCCTATCAATCAATGCCCGCCGGGTGGTGACGCTACCATTGAGACGCTTGCAGCCCTGTTGAATCGTGAAGTCATACCACTGAATCAGGAGTTCGGTACACAATCACCACCGGCACTGGCTGTTATAAGAGAGCACGAGTGCATCGGCTGCACTCTTTGTATCAAGGCCTGTCCGGTTGATGCGATTGTTGGCGCTGCAAAACTAATGCACACGGTCATCGCAGATCACTGCACCGGTTGTGAGCTGTGCATTCCGCCTTGTCCGGTTGACTGTATCGATCTTGTCGTTGAAGACGGTAACCGCTGATGCCCGATGGGTTTAAAATTCGCGGTGGTCTGAGGTTTGAAGCTCACCCATTCACAGGCATTGAAGCGACTCCAGCACCGAGCCGCGTGCGCATTACCACAAACCACCATGCCAAACTCTCTGTAAAGCCTGGAGATAAGGTACTTAACGGCCAGCCACTTCAACACCCGGATCCGAGTTTCGTTGCGACTCACGCCTCTGTATCCGGTGTGGTAACAGAAGTATCTAGCGGCAGAGTCTCCATAGACTCTGATGGAATGGACACTGTATTCAAACATCCATCCTTGAAACACTCATCGCTTGACACAGACTTACAAGCTCACTGCCGATCAATGGGTTTAGTCGGCCTCGGTGGTGCCGCCTTTCCCGTACACCGCAAAATCAGTAAGGGCTTAGAGAATAAAAACCGCCCCATCAATACATTACTGGTTAATGCTGCAGAATGCGATCCTGCAATCTATTGCGATGAAGCTCTGATCAATGCACGTACAGACCAGATTATCAAAGGCATAGAATTGCTTCGAAAGGCGATAAATGCCAGTCAGTGCATTGTTGCTATAGAAGAAAATAAAACACAGGCTTGCGCACAACTTAAGCAACATCTGCCTGAAGATATAAAGCTCATCTGTGTGCCTGCAATCTACCCGAGTGGTGCTGAGAATATTCTCTATTCTCTATGCACAGGCTACAAAAACCATCTGGGACGAGACAACTCAATTTGTTTTAATATCGCAACTTGCTACTCGATCTACCGGGCCGTAGCCCATTCACAACCGCTGATCTCACGTGTTGTCAGTGTGCTTTCAGATGACGGCATCAGGCACTTTGAATTTAGAATAGGGACTCCAATCAGAGACATTGCAGCACTGCTAAATGTTACTCGCGCCAATCGCATTATCGTTAACGGACGTATGATGGGACACACTGTCGATCTCGAATATTCAATTGAGAAACACACCAACAGTCTGATATTTGAAAACACCACACAGGATCCATCTACACCTTGCATTCGATGCGGCGCGTGTGCAGAGGTATGCCCAGAGGCACTTCACCCACAACACCTGCATTGGCATTCTCAGTCCCACAACAGTGAGGCGCTGACCGCACTTAATCTGAATGCCTGCATTGAGTGCGCCTGCTGCGATGCAGTATGCCCCAGTCACATACCACTTGCCCGCAATTTCAATAAAGCTATAAACATCATTCAACAAGAGACTCTTGCTCAACACAATGCTGATCTTGCTAAACAACGCTATGAGAAAAGACTCAATCGACTGGAAAACCACACAGCAAGACAGCGCAAACAACTAGATGAAAAATCTACCGAACTGAATCAATCAAAAAGCCCCCAAGCTTCAAAAAAGGAGCTCATCGCCAAAGCGCTCGCGCGTCGCAAAATCAAAAAAACACCGTCAAACAGAGATGGTGCTGATCTATGACACTCGCAACAGATGCTACCACTACGCAGAGTGTAAACAGGACTATGCAAATAGTGTTGTTCGCACTAATGCCAGGGGTACTGGTATTCATCTACCAGAACGGCTGGGGCAGTGCCATCAACATAACCCTCGCCATCGTGTCAGCCATGGCTTTCGAATCAATCGCTCAACTACTGCGAAAACGCCGAATCACTGATGCACTATCGGACTACTCTGCAATTGTCACTGGCATTCTGATCGCACTGTGTCTGCCACCACTACTCCCATGGTGGATACCGGTACTGGCTTCGGGGTTTGCAATACTGCTTGCCAAACACTTGTTCGGTGGCATCGGCTACAACCTGTTTAATCCTGCCATGGCAGGCTACGCCATCATATTAATCAGTTTTCCACGCGACATGAGCTTGTGGCCGATTCAGCCGGACAGCCTGTCTACGTCTTTTACATTTGCGATCGACCGAACCTTTAATGGCGGGCTGGCGCAATATCCACAATGGGATGCTCTCACCGGCGCCACCTCACTCGATCTTCACCGAACCCTGAGACTTGAGGGTAAAGCATTAGAAGCGTTATCAGAACAAGCACGAGGCAGCTTCGGCGCAAAGCACGCCGAATGGGTTAATCTGGCCTACCTTGTCGGCGGACTATGGCTGCTTAGAATGCGAGTCATTAGCTGGCATATACCGCTAGGGTTTCTGACAACACTATTAGTTGCCACTTTGCTGCATAACGCTCTCACCGATAACATATCAGTGGCGATCAATATGTTTGGTGGCGCTACCATGTTGTGCGCTTTTTTTATCAGCACTGATCCGGTTTCAGCCGCTGCAAGCAACAGAGGCAGAATTATTTACGCCGCACTAACCGGTGTACTGGTCTATCTGATACGCGCCCATGGAGCGTATCCGGATAGCATTGCATTTGCGGTACTGTTATCTAACTGTATTGTGCCATCGATTGATCGGCTGGACATCTGGCTGAGCAGTGTTTCCCATGCAAGATAGGTCAACATCAAGCCACCACGGTGTGGTACTCGGTGTTTTTGCATTACTGGTGACAACTTTGCTTGTGATCACCCACAGCGCTACCAAAGGCCGCATTGCCGCCAACGAACTTGCCCAACGTGAGCGAACTATTTTTGAGGTGCTACCGCAGGGTTGGCAAAAACAGGACACACAAGACGCGACAGTTCCGGTATTTGATCAGACAGATGGCACGGAGAGAGTGACCCAGGTAGTACGCCATAAGAGCGGCACAGCTGCTGTGATCATCAGCACCAGCGCAAGTAACGGCTACTCCGGAAGCATTGATTTACTGATTAGCATTCTGGAAGACGGCACATTGAGCGGTGTCAGAGTGGTTCGCCACAGTGAGACCCCTGGACTGGGTGATGCCATTGAAATCCAGCGCTCCGACTGGATTAAAAGTTTTAATGGCAGATCGTTTTCTGAATCCGATGAATCACAATGGGATGTTCGCAAATACAATGGTGAATTCGACCAGTTCACCGGTGCTACCATCACTCCACGCGCAGTAGTCCATGAAGTAGCTAATACGCTGCGGTTTTTCAACACAGCCAAAGATCAGATTTTTAATTACGCACCTCCTATCAATGAATAAAGCCGCCAATACCGCAAAGACTGAAACCGGTATACCGTTAACTGCCAGACCTGCTCCTGCCTTATCATCCAGTGGCTGGAAAAAGCTGCTTGCAGATGGCTTGTGGAGCAATAATCCCGCGCTGATTCAGCTACTCGGTCTGTGTCCGTTACTGGCTGTAAGCAACACTGCAATCAACGGCTTGAGTCTCGGTATAGCCACAGCGTTTACGGTGCTGTTATCCAATCTGTGTGTATCTGCGTGTCGCGGATTTATTCTGCCGGATATCAGAATTCCTGTATACGTAATCATAATCAGTGGCATCGTCACAGTAGTCGGTTTGCTGATGAACGCTTACGCCCACACCATGCATTTGAGATTGGGTATTTTTATACCGCTGATTATCACCAACTGTGCGATTCTTGCACGTGCAGAAGCTTTTGCCTCTAGAAATAACGTCATTGACTCCGCTCTTGATGGATTGGCAACCGGAGCAGGTTTTGCACTGGTACTCTTTGTACTCGGATCACTTCGAGAACTTTTAGGCCACGGCACACTGCTGGCAGATGCACATTTACTACTGGGAACAGAACCAGTAGCACCACTGATTGAGCTGGGTGAAAACTATCGCGGCTTACTGATTGCTATTCTTCCACCCGGTGCATTCATACTGTTCGGCTTGCTGCTGGCACTGAATAACTGTATTCGGAATTCCAATCACTCTCATTCAACCAGGCAAGACGCCGGTGTGCCGGAATCAGGCAAACCGGAGCAGAAAACCCCACGGAATCAACCATGATTTTCTCTCAAGACCGAGCACAAATCCGACAGCAATATCTCAAGGTCTGGGACAAGGCCAACCGCCGACTTAAACTCGAACCATTGGAAGAACTGATCGCCGACGTCATTCGTGATCACCCCGAGTATCATCCGCTACTTTCCAACAAGGATGCGGCAATAGAGTCCGAGTTCTATCCCGAACATGGCACTGAAAACCCGTTCCTGCATATGGGTATGCATATCGCGCTGCGTGAACAAGTGGCAACGGACAGACCCTCAGGCATAGCAGATTTAACCCGAAAACTATTACTTAGATACCGCGACAGTCACGAGATGGAACATCAGATGATGGAACCACTGGGGAAAATTCTGTGGCAAGCACAACGCGATAACGCAGAGCCCGATCAAAAAGAATACATGGAGCTGCTGCAGGCACTAGTTAAGCAGCGTTCTTAACGCTCATGTGTCACATACAATTTTTGTAACAGCCATGGCAACAGGTACATTGGAAACTGCCAGACGCCAAGAAATATAAAAAAGTCTTCTCCGAGCACAGGGCCTGCAATGGCCGCAACCAACCCCATATTCCGGTAAGAGCATAACATTGCAGCAGTAGTGGCATTGCGGCGGCCCAAAAAATACAGCCCAAAGTAAGTCAACAGTTGCACACCGATACTGATGCCAAAGGCCAGCGCCATATAAGAAACTAACCGTTTGGGATCGCTTAACATCAGCTCACCAACGCCATCCATCACCGCCAGACCAAAAACCACCAGCAGCCCCAGTGCCACCGTCGGCATTTTTCGCATTAACCACTCGTCTGTACTTGAGCTTACGATTTTTCTGATAACAACGGCGAGCACAATCGGCACCACGATGAATACAAAAATTCTTATGCTATAAACTTTAAGATCGAGGGATACTTCCGAACCTGTCAGCAGCATTAGAAAAAAATACAATGGCAACGGCATCAATACGGCCCCGCCAATGCACGCCACCAGTGCCAGTGAGCTATTAAGATTAAACAACCGTGCAAGTGCTGTGGTAGCGGTGATAGATCCAGCGCACATAGAGACAACAGCAAAGCTGTGCAACTGCTCTGACAATATGGGACGCAAGAAGACAAACAATAACAAAGGTAGTAACAAAAGCTGCCAGACAAGCGTAATCCAACTCGATTTTTCATTCACGGCAGTAGTAATTGCATCGGTAAAGCTCACCTGCAAAACTGCACACAGAAACAGTAGAAATATAATCGGCAGTAAGACTGGCTTACAAAAGGCAGCCAGCTGTGGAAACGCTATACCCAGAAAAATCGAGACAGCCAGAAGCGCTAGTTGCCAGGTTTTATTCAAGCCTCTGCCACCATTGTCTGCAACCCTTGTTACAAAAAATATTCTGCTTAGCTGTTGTAGCCAACCAAAAGCTCAAGACGAATGAGCTCACATTAAAAGCACACCTGATGACAACACTTTGTAGCGACCAGTGCGGGCTCACTTACACCGACTGTGTTATCCGCCACTCTGCTTTGACTTTTCCCAGTACCGATCCAGTACCTCCATGGTTGAATCGGTCATCTCTAGTCCATCGTCTTTCAGTGCTTGCTCAACTTTTCTAAAGCGTCTCTCGAACTTGGCAGTGCTCTTCTTCAGAGCTTGCTCCGGATCAACATTGGCATGTCGCGCTACATTAACCACAGAGAAAAGCAAATCTCCCAACTCATCCTCCATCTCAAACTGGTTATTCGCGTTAACCGCTTCAGTGAATTCATTCAGCTCTTCGTGTACTTTGCCAAGCACAGGGGATAACTCTGCCCAGTCAAAGCCAACTCTGGACGCGCGTTTTTGAATTTTCTCAGCTCGGATCAGGGCGGGTAAAGCTTGTGCGACATCATCTATTGCCGAGGCAGCAGAGTCCGAGTCACGGGTACGCTTCTTTTCGCGCGCCAGGGCTTTGAGCGATTCCCAATGGGCTTTCTGTTCTTCAATAGAATCAAACTCAAGATCGCCAAATACATGCGGGTGACGCTCTATCATTTTGTTGGCTATGCCCTGTGCCACATCCTCAAATTTAAATAAGCCCTGATCCTGAGCTATCTGTGAATGAAACACGACTTGCAGAAGCAGATCACCCAGCTCTTCTCGTAAGGATTGCATATCGCATCGATCAATCGCGTCAGCCACTTCATAGGCTTCTTCGATTGTATAAGGTGAGATTGTTTCAAAGGACTGTGCGATATCCCAGGGACATCCAGATTCGGGATCGCGAAGTTTAGCCATTACATCGAGTAGAGCACTCGTTTCAGGTAACGACGCAGATGTGTTTGACATGACAGGGTGCCTGGCTGGTATCAGTCAGAATACTAACCCGCAACCAAAGGAGATGTAAGGGAGTAAAGAGCTGAGAGCTCAATACCCCTCATTTTCTGCTGGCGCATTTCCCTATGCGCACAGGTTTGGAACGTCAGTGAACGCCTAGAACTGCATCCGGAACCCGACATGAACGTTGTCGTCCAGCTCCATGGTAATGTGGTCTTCATTTTCAACTTCGAGCAAACGGTAGCCAACAAAGCCTTTAACGCTCGGGACAAATTCAACACTGAATCTGGCATTGATTTCCAGCAGGGAATCGGTGTCTCCGAAGGTGGTAATACCCGGAGTAAAAAAGCCTTCAATAGTCAAATCAAATGGATTGTATCGCCTGGGCTTTTGAATTCTGATTCCACCGCCGATAGCAAGTGCCCCGACATCTGTACCGTCCTGCTCCACCTGCCCGACATAACCCTTAACCCCGAACTCCAGTTGGTAGGGTACCCGGGTGTTGGTTTGCTGACCGACAGCAACCAGCTTGGCATGGCCGACCAGATCATCGAGTTCATTGTAGAAGAAACCGAGGGAGAACAAACCATTCGACTGTAACTGGCCGCCTCTGTCACCACGACTGAATTTTCTGACAGGTGCGAGATACTCAAGGTTTGCAGATTCATTGCTAAAAGACAGATCGAGCCCTGTGGCCTGAGCATTTCCGGCGAGCAGTAACCCTGCAACGATGGCTAATAGTAATTTGTGCATGGTATTTCCGTGTGTTGTATTTCAACCCGTCACAGAGCACCGGCGACGACGAGTCCGAAGATGGTCCCCGTACGTGTTCTAAATACTTTGTGGCGGCAGCGGTGAGTACTATCTACTCTGGGGACGTATCGTACCGGACGACAAATGAAACTAATACTTTCACAACGGTTAAAGTCCATACAATTCAGCCATAAAATAGTAATGGGGAAGAGCTGAAAATAACCCCGGATATTACAGACCGGTTACCATTGTCAGTTCGATGTCTCGCCAAGCCCGTGTGCCCAACTTGCCGGCCAGACCTGTGGCCAAGCTCGCGACCAGACAGCAACCAGATCCATCGTAACCGCAAAAACAAGCACCATAACTTTCACTGCCACCTGTTTTCCGACATCAATCTTCTTTTAAATCCAACTGTCCTGACATCGAGCCGTGGGAGTTAACCACAAAACAATAGAGCCTTATTCAACCGATATTTAACAGTGCTGGAACAGTGCTGTATCGGCTCAAAACATCTGGATGAGACGCTTGATCAAGCTATTCAAAGTGCACTTCGTGTCCCAACATAATGTCATTTGAGAAGATGAACTTACCGGATACGGTTGCACCATCGAGCACACGCGGCAACCAGATCCGGTCGTCCGCCCACATTTCTGTATACGGGATTTCTGATGTTTTATACCAAAGCGGAATGGCTTCATCCGTTTCAGTGGGCTCGCCTTCAAACTGCGTGCTAATAAACACGTAGACATGAATAGAGTAGTGATCGGTAAACTGGAAACGCAACTCTCCGCAGGGTTTCGCATCGAGTAATGAGATACAGAGTTCCTCGCGCACTTCCCTCAAAGCGCACTGGCGGGGCGTCTCTTGCGGCTCCAGTTTACCCCCCGGACCGTTGATCTTGCCCGCGCCGAGACCACGCTTTTTACGGATCAGCAGTACTTCATCACCCTTTACAACAAAAACCAGGGTGGCTTTATCTTTGGCTTCCCAGTTCTCGTCAATGTTATCCAGATTTAGATACTTGGCTGTCATAAGCGCTACCGATGCCCGATTGTTCGCAATTGCGTGCCGAGAAAATACCTGCAACAAACCATCCGATCAGTTCAGCGTAGTTCCTGCACTATGATTTCACAATTCTACCAGTTCCGTATGACTTCGTTTCGCTCTATCCTGAACAAGACTGACACCCTATCTGAAAGGTACATCATCAATCGAGCGGCCAGAGGCTTATAATTAGCATTGGTTTTTTGTGGCGCAAATTGACAGGTAGCACCCCTGTAAACTACTGCATGAACAGCAATGACTACCAGATCCTGCTTGAAGTAACACACCGCGATTGGCACTATGCCAAAACATTATTAGCCAGTAGCACTGCCAGATGAAAAACACAGTTATTTCGTTTTTACAAAGCAGGCGTTCGGTCGTCGCCAAAAAGATGTTGCCCGAAGCGCCATCAGAGTCGGATCTCGATAATATTATCGAATGTGGACTACGAGTACCCGATCACTCCAATGTTCAACCATGGAAGCTGATCATACTTAAGGGAGATGCAAGAAAAGCATTCGATCAAAAGATATTGCTCGCAGCGCAACAAGACTCAGATGAGCCATTAACTGAATTACAGACTCAGCTTGAATCCACTCGTATGCAACGTAGTGGTACTGTTGTCGCAGTGTTGTGCCAACCTGTATTGCCGCACAAAATACCACTGTGGGAGCAGCAACTATCAGCAGGCGCTGTGTGTTCGCATCTGTTACTTGCAGCTCAATCCCTGGACTACGCAGCACAATGGCTAACCGAGTGGCCGGCCTATCACAAAGATATTATTGAAACACTGGGCGGAAATCCCGATCATGATCAAGTCGCAGGCTTCATCCATATAGGTAAAAAACAGCAGCAGCCGGACGAACGTAAACGACCGATGCGCCACGATAAAGTCATTAACTGGCAATCTTCATCGTAGCTTGTGCCTATGCAGAAACAGGCGCGTAGTGAGCTTCACTCAGGCGCGTGATATTTCGCCTACATATAGTAGGCCCATATTTTAATAACATCATGGGGCTCACGCACATAAGTGATCCTCGCTACGTCCCTGTTTCTGGATGGACACTAGCTATTCATCTTCTGTCCGGCATCACACCAAACCTGTAACCAATAAAACCATCTGTCCTCACAAGACAAGCTCACCCGCTGCAACATAGACGGCAATATTACCCGCCGTTCATAAAGCCCTATCAGCACTGCGTGTGTAAATTTGTATCCTAAGCTCTCTTGGAATTAATCGAAATAACTTCCTCAGAAAAACAGAGGAAGGATATTTTTCCAGCTTTTACGCGCCTGTATCAGGGACTGTAAGACATGAGACTTATCACAATACACGCCATAGCTACTGCAACAGGTGTGCTTCTATTTTCGCAGACAGGTTTTGCAACACCGGCATGCTTGTACGCTGACAGCGATTCAGACAACGATGGCTGGGGATGGGAAAACAATGGCTCGTGCCAGGTAACCAGTAGCACGCTAGCCGCTTCCAGCGCCAACCCGGTTGTCGCTCCGCAATCCAGTCCATCCAGCCAGTCAAATCAATCCGGCCATCCGGTTTGCACAACCACACTCGCAGACCCGGACGGTGATGGCTATGGCTGGGAGTTCAACCAAAGTTGTATAGTGGTTATTGCAGGACAATCGAATACTTCGACACCCATCATCGAAGCCGCTGTCGCAGGACCTGAACCTGATACAGATACATCGGTAAATAACAATACTGACGATGAAATAATCAATGGTCTCTATCTGGGCAGACACCAGATCTGCTCCAGTGTTTCTGCTGATAGCGACGGTGACGGATGGGGATACGAATTCAACCACAGCTGCAAGGTTGTCGAAGGTTATATTGTTGAACAAGCCGAACCCATAACCCCACCGTTAGGCAATGAAGAATCCGAAAAGGTCGGGCAAATATACAGCCAGAGTTTCGATAACGCAGGCCCGGGCTTATACCAGGCGGATCAGCTCAATGATGACTGGGAAACACCAATCTGGCACCTTGGTTTCGATCAGGGCAGAGTGCGCATTGTCGACACAGGTGAAAACCACGGCAATGCAATGGAAGTGACTTATCCCGCAGGCCGATATGGCGCAGGTGGTGCCAGCGCATTTTTATCAGACATTCAGTTTGGTATGGGGCTGCCAAAGTCCTATGAAGAGTTGTACGTCTCGTATGATATCCGCTTTGCAGATGGTTTTGACTTTGTGAAGGGCGGCAAGCTGCCGGGACTTTGCGGCTCCAACTCCACACAGCTTGCAAGCCTTGGCTGTAACACTGGTGGAGGCATCCCGACAGGATATGATGGCTGGAGCGCTCGCGGTATGTGGCGCGAAGATGGTGCACTTGAAAACTACATCTACCATGCCGGTCAACGCAACTACTTTGCCGATGATGAACTCTGGGATGTCAGCGCCACACCCGGGGTATGGCACAATGTGCAACATCGTGTGGTGTTAAATACTACCGGTCAAAAGAACGGCATACTGGAAGCCTGGTTTGATGGCACCAAAGTACTGTCCATAACCAATCTTGAGTACCGGAAAGTCGACGATGTCGGTATCAATCTTTTCTACTTCAGCACTTTTTTTGGAGGCAACGATTCTTCCTGGGCACCATCAACTGATCAGACCATGAACTTTGACAACTTTATAATTTCAACGGACAAAATCAACTAGCAGACTGACCGGAATGCATCGATTTCTGTTTGAGATTACTCGGTCGCGGGGCGCCAGCACCAGGCACCCGCAGCTATCACTGACGCAATAACAAAAAAACAAACTGACCAGTAACTTAATTTCTCATGCGATAACAGTGTTACCAGTCCGGCCAGCGCAGAACCAATCATATAACCGGTGAATCCAAACATTGCAGCTGCTGCACCGGCGCGTTGTCGGTGCGGATCCATTGCCAGACTGACCACATTAGAGAATATGATCAAGAAACTGGTATGGAATACCAGTAAAAACAGAGTCATCAATCGATCAGTCAGCACGCCGGTAAAAACGGCAATGAGAATAAGAAAACTGGTAAGCATTACCACCAGTGAAGCAATACGAGCCGCACCGATAGCACCCACCCTGTCGATCAATTTGTGGTTGACGACTTGACCAAAAATAATACCGGCAGAGGACAAGGCAAATAGAATGGCAAATCGCTGACTGTCTGCTCCGAGCTGTGCATAGAGAATTTGTGCATGCTCGAGGAAAGAGACAATCAAACAAGTGCAAGCAACACCCAGCCCAATGAAGTAACGCGACTGTGGATGCTCAAACACTACATAGTAATCACTGATGATTTGTCGCCAGTCCGTGCGCCTGCGCATCTCTACAGCAAGCGTTTCCGGTTGTTTGTATGTGGCAATACCGAGCCCCAGGCTGAACAGACACAAAAAAACGAATATCCCGCGCCAGCCAATAGCTGCATATACCAGGTATCCAACCAACGGCGCCAGTACCGGACCAATAGCAAAGAACATACTGACAATCGCCATATTTTGCGCCAGATCTGAGCCCGAAAAACGATCTCTTAACATCGCTCTGCAAACTACCGCACCCGCAGCTCCACCAAAACCTTGCATAAATCGACCAGCGAGCAATACGCTTAATGATGTAGCCGTCAAACACACCAGCGTTCCGACTAAAAAAACAGTCAGACCTAGATACACCCCGGGTTTTCTACCATAGCGATCGGAAAAGGCACCGTAAAAAGGATGCGCTACTCCAAGAGCAAACAAATACACAGGTATGATCAGCTGAATGTGCTGTGACGATATGCTGAGATCAGAGCTTAAGCCCGGAAAGGCAGGCAACAGGATATCAATAGAAAAAGCGGAAATGCTCAACATCATTCCGCAATAAAAGCCAAACAGGGTTATACGCAAAGTTTAGTCGCTCAGAATACTCGCAGCAATAAAGGACATTTCAAAGGTTAACAACCGCACAACGACTTAGTGATAACAAAATCGATAAACTAAGAAGCCAGGGACGCACACTCGGACTGAGTACCATCTATACTACCGGCTGCAACTGAAAGCCAATCGTCAAATTGTGGAATATTCATCGGACATGCCCCTAGAAAAACCCTCCAAAAATCCGTGGACTACGCTTTCGAGCGAAGAAGTATATAACAACCAGTGGATTAAAGTCCGTGAAGACAAAGTCTTAAACCCTGCAGGTGGTAACGGCATCTACGGCGTTGTGCATTTCAAGAATCTGGCAATCGGCATCGTACCGCTTGATACAGAACACCACACCTGGCTGGTCGGGCAGTACCGCTATGCACTCGAGGAGTTTTCATGGGAAATACCTATGGGCGGCTCGCCGCACAGCGATGGACCACTAGAAGGCGCCAGACGCGAATTGAAAGAAGAGACAGGCCTGATTGCCGAGACCTGGACGCACTTAATGAAGGTCCACCCTTCTAATTCCGTTACGGACGAATCCGGCTTTATCTATCTGGCCACTGACTTGACACTGGGTGAGACGGAACATGAAGATACAGAAGAGATTATTGTCAAACGCGTGCCGGTAGAAGAGGCAGTCAAAATGGCTATGACCGATCAAATTACTGATTGCATGTCAGTCGCCGCTCTTCTGCGTTTGAATCTGGGCTTGCAAAGCGGTGAGATCACCGTATAAACAGCAATACAGTTCAGAATCCGGAACGCTATCCAATAGTGCAATAAACTGATGAAAAAAATAATTATCGATACAGACCCGGGAATAGACGATGCACTGGCATTAGGCTTTGCGTTGTATCACCCGAACCTCGAAGTCATGGGTCTGACAACGATTTTTGGTAACGTATCCGCCGGTCTTGCTACAGAGAACGCACTGCGCTTATGCGAACTCACCGGTCAATCGGTCAGTGTTGCACAGGGCGCAGACAGTCCACTGCATATAGCGCCCAATCAACTGGCGGATTTCGTTCACGGTAAAAACGGCTTTGGCAATATAGAACTACCCGTGCCAAAACTTAAGGCATCTACCCTGAGCGCCGCAGAGCTGATAGTCAGTGTGGTTGAACAGCACCCGGGGGAAGTGACTATCGTCGCTGTTGGCCCGCTTACCAATATCGCACTCGCACTACAACTGTCACCGGCTATTGCCGGAAAGGTCGCAGAGGTGGTTATTATGGGTGGAGCATTTCATTGTGATGGTAACGTCACCGCTTATGCCGAGGCGAATATCTGGAACGATCCACACGCAGCACAAATAGTATTCAATGCCGACTGGCCAATCGTCGCGCACGGTCTGGATGTCACTCTTCAAATTAATTTCACTACAAATTATCTTGATGGGCTTGCCAGCAATTCTCCGAAGGTTGGCGGCTTTTTACGCGATGCAGCGCAGTTTTATATAGAGTTCTACGAACGGGAACGCAAGATCGACGGCTGCTGCCCGCATGATTTACTGGCGCTCGCCTATGTTACTAATCCTGAATGGTTCACACTCGAATCCGGTGCAATCGCTGTAGCCACAGATGGAAAAACACTTGGCAACACCACCATAAATACTTCTGTAAAAACCAACAAACAGATAGCAACCTCCGTTATGCCCGAAGAGTTATTGGAAAACTATGCGGCAGTATTAAAGCTCGCGTCCTGATCAAAGCAGCTATTGCAATAGCATAGGTCTGAAAAGCGCATAAGACCAAACACCTAAGGCCAATCCTGATCAGCTATCCGCCTGTAACAATATTTCTATATTTCTAACGCCTTCTGCACCGGATACAGCG
>CAZQKJ010000039.1:10996-16751 GCA_964593315.1 uncultured Granulosicoccaceae bacterium | reverse complement strand
ATGTCATTGCATCTATTGCCTTAAAGCCAACATCGAGCTTGCGTCTGCCGGGTCAAACGGTAGACGTCAATAACAACAGCGCCGATGTGATTACGACAGGTCGTCACGACCCTTGTGTCGGTATACGTGCCACACCCATTGCAGAAGCAATGATGGCGTTAGTGTTAATGGATCACTGCTTGCGAGATCGCGCCCAGAACCCTGACATGGACAGAGCGGCGTCGCTAACCTTGAATCCAGCTTGAATGGCAGGGGCGGGGTTAAGCAAGAGTTTGCGGTTTGATGATCTGTCTAGGTTATGCGGGTTGGCAGCTCATCGAGAAAAGCCTGGGCCGCTCGTGACAACGTTCTTTCATGTTGACGAACTAAAGTGACAGCGTAGTCGAGCGCCAACCCGTCAATCTTGAGAACCGCTAGTTGTTCATTGACCATGAAGTTCGGCAAGCACGCCCAGCCCAGTCCGATGGTTGTCATGGAACGAATTGTCTCGAAATCGCTTGCTTCGATTGTGACTGTGGCCTCGTGGCCGCAGTCGTCGAGCGTATCGTCAATATTGGTGCGGATTGATGAACCTGTGGAGGGCAAGATAGCCGGGCACTTGACCAGCAGGTCCATCGACACGGGTTCGCCACTAGCCAGTGGATGAGTCTTGTCGACCACCACCACCAGTTTTTCTCTCCAGATTTCCATGGCGCGGAGTTTTGATCGGTTTTTAATCTTTGCATTCGTAGGCAGAGAACACAGCGCGATTTCAAGTGAGCCGTTTGAGATGGCCTGCAGTGTATCGTTGGAGTTAGCGAACGTCAGGTTGAGTTCTACTCGCGGGTGATTTTTTCTGAACTTGCGCAAAACAGACGGCAGGAGGTGGGTGCCGATATGTTCGTTGGTGCCAATACTTAGAGTGCCACCGACTTCCTCGCCCAGGTTGCAAATGACATCTTCAATGCGAGATAATTCGGAGCTGATCTGTCGGGCAGACGGCAGCAGTACTCTTCCAGCTTCGGTCAAATGAACGGTGCGACCGACGCGGTCAAAAAGCTTTGCATCCAGTTCTGATTCGAGCGCTGCGATGCGTTTACTGACTGCAGGCTGAGTGAGGTTCAGGGTCTCGGCTGAGCGTGAGAATGATTTTCTCTCTGCAACTTCAATGAATGCTTTAAGGTTATTAATGTCCAATCGGCCGTCCTGTTAACTTCCGTATTATTGAAGTCAGGGTTGGTTACCCGGGTGCATTTACAACGAAATATGTAGGTAGCGAACGCTTACCAAACGTTACTTTGCAGGTATAATATTGCACATTTCCTCTGCTGTGTCAGCTAGTTATAGCACCTGGAACGAAAGTACTAGATCGGTCAGCAATTGAGTTATTACGAACAGGAATACACTATGAAGGTTGGGATAATCGGTTGGCGCGGTATGGTCGGCTCGGTTTTGATGCAGCGAATGCACGAAGAGGGAGATTTTGATTCCATTGAGGCATTTTTCTTTTCTACCTCTCAGGCAGGACAGGCTGGGCCCGTCATTAGCGATACCCCGTCGACGCTGCTTGACGCCCATGACATCTCAGCACTCTCTGACATGGATGTGCTGCTTACCTGCCAGGGTGGTGACTACACTAAACAGGTTCATCCGCAACTTCGCGAGTCCGGATGGAGCGGTTACTGGATTGATGCGGCGTCAACCCTGCGCATGGAAGAAGACAGCACCATCGTGCTGGATCCGGTGAACAGTGATGTCATTGCCGCAGCGCTCGCTGCCGGGAAAAAAGATTTTATCGGTGGTAACTGTACCGTCAGTTTAATGATGATGGGCCTCGCCGGTCTGTTCAGAGAAGATTTGATCGACTGGATAAGTTCTATGACCTATCAGGCCGCCTCTGGATCCGGCGCGCGCGCCATGCGCGAGCTGTTGGAGCAAATGGGAAGCGTGCATTCTTCTGTGGCCGACCTGCTCACCGACAGAGACAGCTCGATCATCGACATCGATACAGGGGTCAATGCAGCACTTTGTGGTGACGCACTGCCCAATAAGGAGTGGGGGACTGCGCTGGCAGGGAGTTTGATCCCATGGATCGATGCCGACCTTGGTAATGGTCAAAGCCGTGAAGAATGGAAGGCCGAGTCAGAGGCGAACAAGATTCTGGATCGCAGCGCTGGTGAGGTCATTCCGGTAGACGGTTTATGCGTGCGGATTGGTGCGATGCGTTGTCATGCTCAGGCGCTGACCATCAAGTTGCGACGCGATGTACCCTTGAATGAGATTGAAGCCATCATTGCAAGCGGCAACGAGTGGGTCGATCTGGTTCCGAACCAGCGCGAAGCATCGGTCGACCGCATATCACCCGCAAAGGTCAGTGGAACTATGAGTGTTCCGGTAGGTCGACTGCGCAAGATGAGCTTTGGACCGGAATATATTAGTGCGTTTACAGTGGGTGATCAGCTGCTGTGGGGGGCTGCGGAGCCGGTACGTCGTATGCTGCAGCTGCTTAAATAGCGCAGTCCGGCAAGTTCTTCGGGCTGGCTGCTGTTCTTAACGCTGCCCAGTAGAGGCCAGCCGGAAGCTATCTGGAAGCTATCTGGCCGCATGTCTGCAGTTGCTGCAGGGGTAAGTCACCGCAAAATGTCGGTTGGCACGTCATAATGTTTCCCTGCCAAGGCGGGGGAGATCCAGGCAGATAAGCTGGGCCTGGTGAAAAGTGACTGTGAGTTTGCAGCGTTGTATGCAGTTTTTACCTGGCCGCACAATATTTGGGCCGTTTTTCTGTTGCCTAATCTCTAGTCCCGTACTATACCAATAGGACGAAAGTTTGACGGCCGGGCTTCGGTTTGGAACTCCAGCCCTCATACTCACTCGATATAACAACCAAACTGGATTGTTAATGGCAAGTGTTTCACCGCTGAATACTTTTGTAACAGTATTGAGTCAGCCATTCAACTAAGCCGGGATTTACATCATTTAGCATTAAAAAGAGATCGTATAACTGTGCGAAAAATAGCCCTAGCAGCCGCGGTAAGTTTGAGTTTGAATGGCGCGTCCTATGCGTTGGGACTCGGCGAAATAGAAATGTATTCTGCTTTGAACCAGTCTCTTGATGCAGAGATAGCCATCCTGTCTGCTACCGAGGATGAGCTGCGTAACATGCGCGTTACTCTGGCATCAGCCGATGCTTTTGCGCGTGCAGGTTTGGTGCAGTTGCCGGTCTTATCGTCAGTCGGCTTTGAGGTAGATCGCAGGCCCGATGGCAAAGCCGTGGTTAAGGTGACCAGCAACGAACCAGTCGTTGAGCCTTTCCTGAATTTTCTGATAGAGGTCGATGCGCCAGGAAGCGTTAAATTAGTGCGTGAATACACCGTGCTGCTCGATCCACCAAGCTTCGCTCAGAATCAGTCCGGCAGTCAGTCGGCCAGTGAAGTGGAATTTACCGAGACCGTCGCAATTCGTGACACGCAGACTGCCAGCAGATCTATCACTGATAGCGATGGGCAGGTGATATCACTTGAACAGGAGTTGAATGTTACTCCTCAGTTTGACGAGGCCTTCACCACTGATGATGTGGCCACAGATTCATTTGCAGCGGATAGCGCCGTAGCGGTGAACGATAATGCTATCTTTGGTGCTGATTTTGTCGATACGGCTAGCACCGATGTACTCAGCGGTGACGACCTACGCGACTTACTCGATACCTCTAGCAACAGTGGCAACACCGCTACTGAGGTTGAGCTTTTTGAAGTTAACCAGCTATCTGGTTCTGATGCAGTGGTTGTCGCAGACAACGGTTTGCAAGCGGGTGATTTAATTGATCTATCCGGCATCATTGGTGACGGGGTCGATACGGCATCCAGTGCGCCTTCGCAGAACACTATTCTGGACGCTGAAGAAAGTCTAAATACAGACAGCGGCTTCGTTGTGGAGATAGATGACACCGCACTGTCTTCAGCAACACAGTCTGCGAGCTCTTCTGCTTCTCAAGCTTTCGATACGACATCCGGTGGCAGTTACCGTGTACAGCAAGAGGATACGCTGTGGCGGATTGCTAATCGCCAAAGAGCTGCCGGTGTTACCACTCATCAGATGATGATTGCGTTGCTCGATAACAACCCGGCTGCGTTTAACAACGGCAATATTAATCAGATGCAACTGGGTGCGGTACTGCGCCTGCCATCTGAGGCAGAACAGCGTGCAGTGAGTCCACAGAATGCTTCGGCAATCGTGCAGACCTGGACGCGCAGCTACAACATCTCTACGGCACAGCCAACAGACAACTTTGCAGATAATAATTCATTTTCTGATAGTTCAGTAACTGATTCGTTTACCGTAGAAGATGACGTGATAATCGTTGGTGAGTCCAGTACAACTATCTCCACCACGGATCTTGCCAACACGGATCTTGGTAGCGATCTCGATGACGTCAACCGACGCATGGAAGTCGCACGTGATCAACTGGCTGCAGAGACTCAGCAAAGAGGTGAACTGCAGGGCAGGGTAGACAGCCTTCAGGACAACATGGAGCAGGTGAAAGATCTGATCACGCTTCGTGAGAGTGAACTCAGCCAGTTGGAAGGTGACGTTGCATCAACTGAAGATCAATTGGCCTCTCTAGATAGTCAGCGCGATCAGCTAGCCTCTGCATCTGACAATGTTTCTGCGTTGGAAAACCAGCTTAATGAAAACTTGTCCAGCGCCCAAAGTGCCATCGAGCGCCAGGCTGATGAAGATAAAAATTTGGCTACTGCAGAAGCGCAGGCTCGTTCGGTGCGATTGTCGTCAGAAGAAGACGCACTGCGTGCTCAGCTTGCTGCACTCGAAATTGAGAAGCGTGATCTTGAGGCCTCATCACAGCTTGAGAAGGCTGAGCTGGTCAGACAAGCGGAAGCGGATAAAACCCGGTTGCTTGAACAGGCAAAGATTGAACGTGAGCGCATAATGCAAGAGCTTGATGTTGAGAAAGCGCGCATCACCCGAGAGGCTGAAATCGAAATAGCGCGAGTAAGAAGTGAAGTCGCTTCCGAAAACCAGCGCATCCTGACTGAAGCAACCGCAGAGCGTGATCAGCTTGCAGCTGAAAGCGAGGCAATGCAATCGCAGATTGATTCCATGGAAGCCGAGAAAGTAGCCGCATCTGAAGAGCAGGGTCGATTAAAAGCCGCAGAGATGGAACGCCAGCGTTTGGCAGATGCAGCGGCACAGGAAAAAGAAAAGCTTGCAATGATGCAGGAGCAAGCTTCGGAAAAAATGGACGATACCAAAGCTGCCATGGCAAACATTGATGCCGATGGTAAGTCTGGTGCAATGTCTGAAGCCGGTAGTAAGATTGCCGATGGTAGTGCCGCAGTGATGGGCGGTCTATTAGGTATAGCGCCGCTGCAGGGCACAATAGGAGATCGTAAAAAAGTATTGGGAATCGGCGCTGGCTTGTCATTGTTGGGGCTGCTTGGTGCCTGGGTTACCAGAAGACGACTCACACCTAAAGAAGATACCCGTGCTTTGAGACCTGCCAATGACGGGCGACGACCCGTACCGCAGTCTGCTCGACCTCAGCGTGATGATCATCGTGAGATGGATCGTGACAGATCGCAAGGCTCATCGCAGCGTCGTGACTCTAACCGCCATCCGGAACATGACACTGCAAGACAAGATCGCGCTCCTGCCAGAGATGAATCGATCTCGAATCGGTCTGCCGCTGCAGGCACTGCAGCAGTAGCAGTTGCTGGTGGAGTGGCAGCTGCAGGTAGCAGAGATACACGAACAGAAGACC
>CAZQKJ010000039.1:0-10896 GCA_964593315.1 uncultured Granulosicoccaceae bacterium | reverse complement strand
GCAGTTGCTGGTGGAGTGGCAGCTGCAGGTAGCAGAGATACACGAACAGAAGACCACAGTCGTTACGAGGCTCCTGAGGCCCCTGAGGCTGCGGAGCGTGCTGTCGAGAAGGCGCCAGAAGCACCTGCGGTGGCTGCTCGACCTGCAGCAGTGGAACCCAGGGCTGCCGAGCCAGTTCCCTCTTCAGGTGGCGACGACACGATTACTGAGGCAGAGGTCTATATGCGCTACGGGCTGCACGGACAGGCTGAAGATTTGTTGAAGTCAGCAATCGAGCGCTCGCCGGATAACGAAGAATATCAATTCAAGTTGCTTGAAAATTACCACGATCAAAAGAACGCCGAGGGCTTCAACGAAGCGGTTCAGGTGTATGGCAACAAATTTCCGAACTCGGCAAATAACAATCGGGTTGCAGAGATGGGGCGTGACCTCAACGGTGATGCTGATCAATCTGTCGATGGTAAAAGTGCCGACGATAGTAATGACTCTAACAAACCTTCAAGCTCTGGCCCAGGCGGGATGATGGCAGGGGCAGGTATTACTGCCGCAGGTGCTGCAGCCGTAGTAGCTGGTGTTACGACGCGCGGTAAAGATGCAGCGGCCAGTGGACTTGATTCCGCTAAAGACAGTATCGGTAACCTTGGTGGCGATGCCGGCATTGATAGCTCAGGTGATCGCTCAGATTTTGATATGTCTGATCTGGATACTTCAGGCATGAGCGACTCTGGTGACGCCAGATTTGACGCTGGCCAGATGAATTTGTCAGATCACTCAGACTCACTGCTCGACCAGACGATAGATCCTGGCAGCGAGTTCAGTGTCGATGAATTACAGGCTACAGGTGATCTGAATGCCTTAATGAAAGATGCGCCCGAGCTTGATGACCCGACTAATCTGGAACTTGACGATATAGATCTGGCATCACTTGATGATGACGGCACAATGAACCTTGAAGAGGTGGTTGGAGATCAAATGTCAGGCACCGATCTCGGAACGCTGGATCTGACCGGCTCCGATACAGATAACTTTGACGACCTGTCACTCGAAGATACAGACCCGGGTTCAGGTAACGTTGGCGGCATTGCAGGTATTGCAGGTGGAATCAGCAGCGGACTTGATTCGGATACCTCGGCAGATGACATGGTGCCGGGTGGTGCCGATGAGATGGAGTCTATGCTTGATCTTGCCAAGGCCTACATTGATATGGGTGATACGGCTAATGCGAAAAAGTCGCTCGAAGAGATTATTAGCAGAGGTAACCCGCTACAACGCGCCGAGGCTAATGCACTGCTAAACGGGCTGTTGTAAGTTAACCGATGTGGCTTTGATGAGTCTGCCTGATGTAACGAAAAGCGCCTGATTTATCAGGCGCTTTTTTTTTGTAAATTCCACTGTGCAAGACCTTGGGCAAGAAAGACCCTGGGCATTGATATCCTGTGCATTGATACCCGGTGCGTTAAGAGTGGTGCAATCTATTCTTAACTCACACCGCCTATCGGTTGTCGCGTACTATGCAGAAGAAATTTTTCAAAATCTTCGCAACTCATGCAGTTACAATACGGTGCTAAAGTTTCCCTGGCTATTGGTCAGTTTTGTGATTCTATGTTTTGCCTGCGGCAGGTGGTCAGTCACTAATGCAAAGATACGCGCTAGGCGTTGAGTACGATGGCAGTGCCTATTGCGGGTGGCAGCGCCAACACCACAGCCCGTCTGTGCAACAGGCACTTGAAGAAGCGTTGGGTCATGTAGCCGATGAGCAGGTTGTGGTCAACGCTTCGGGTCGCACTGATACCGCTGTGCACGCGTGGCAGCAATGTGTTCACTTTGATACTTCCAGGGTGCGAGAATTAAAGGCATGGGTGTTAGGTGTCAATGCACACTTGCCTGCGGATATTTCGGTGCGCCATGCCACACTGGTGAGCGATCAGTTCCATGCACGTCACTCTACTGTTGGTCGAACCTATAGATACGTAATCCTGAATCATGCAACGCGATCAGCGCTCATGCATAACCGGGCGGCAGTGGTGAATCAGCCCTTGCAGGAAAGGCTGATGCACGAGGCTGCACAAAGCTTGATCGGTGAGCATGACTTCACCAGCTTTCGAGCGGCCGGCTGCCAGGCAAAGCATGCGGTGCGCGAGGTAACCGGTATTGCGGTAGAGCGATTCAATCATCATCTGGTGGTGCAGGTTGAGGGCAATGCGTTTTTGCAGAATATGGTTCGCATCATAGTGGGTAGTCTGGTGGCGGTCGGCAAAGGTGAACAAAAACCGGACTGGATCGAGACTGTGCTTGCAAAGCGTGACAGGACACTGGCCGGTGCCACAGCGGTACCTCAGGGCTTGTTTTTTATGGGGCCACACTACCACGAGCGCTTCGGTGTGCCGCACTGGTCCGAATATCTGCCGCACGGATACTGGCCACTTTAAAACGGAAGTAAAATGAGAAGGAGCCGTTGCGAATGAGGCTAAAGCAGGGGCGAAAGAGCACCGGTTTGTGGTATCTTCTCAGGCGATGAAGCAACACTCAACAAGCGCCGGAATACCCGCACCAGAGAATCCTGATACCAATCCAGCTGTGACCCGGCAGGCTGCAGTATCTCAAGCCGAGGGCGGGGTGAGGCATACGCAAATAAAGATTTGTGGCTTTACCAATGCGGAGGATGCACAGTTTGCCTGCAGTAGTGGAGTAGACGCTATCGGTCTGGTTTTCTATCCCCCCAGCAGCCGCAATATAGAAGTCCATAAGGCCGCTGATGTAGTCGCGTCGCTTCCACCGTTTGTAACGATAACCGGTCTCTTTTTAAACGCAGAGCGTAGCCTGATAGAAAAGGTACTGGAACGCGTGCCGTTGGGTCTGCTGCAATTTCATGGCACCGAGTCCCCCGAGTTCTGTCAGTCCTTTAATCGTCCGTATATCAAGTCAGTCGCCATGAAGTCAGAGCGCGACGTAGTGGCCTACACGCGTCAGTTTGAAAGCGCTCGGGGGTTTCTACTCGATAGCAACAGTGCTGGCAGTGCTGGCGGCAGCGGTGAGTCATTCGACTGGAGCGTTATCCCCTCCGAACTGCCGGCACCTTTAATTCTGGCGGGTGGTCTGGATTGCTACAATGTAGCCGAGGCTGTCACTCAAACAAGACCCGTCGCGGTCGATGTTAGCAGTAGTGTTGAGTCTGCCAAAGGCATTAAAGATCAGGCATTAATGCAACAATTTATACAATCTGTGCGCGCTGTTGATAGCGCACACAATTCAAAAGCTATGGGTGCTCAATGAGTTGGTTCGATAAACTGATGCCGTCACGGGTACGCACTGATAGTCGTAACCGAGGCTCGGTGCCTGAAGGTTTGTGGGTTAAGTGTGAGAGCTGCGCCAACGTGCTGTATTCCGGTGATCTTGAACACAATCAGAGTGTCTGTCCACGCTGTGGATATCACCGGCGCATACCGGCAAGAGCCAGACTCGAGGCATTGCTGGATGCTGAGCCACGCAGTGAGATCGCGCCAAATCTTGAACCTGTAGATCATCTTAAATTTAAAGACAGTCGCAAATATAGCGAGAGACTCAGCCAGGCCACTAAAGCCAGTGGTGAGAAAGATGCGTTGGTAGGGATGTACGGTGCTATACATGGTGTGCCGGTGGTGGCTGCATCATTCGAGTTTGATTTTATGGCAGGTTCCATGGGCTCAGTGGTAGGGGAGAAGTTTGTTCGCTGTGCAGACACAGCATTGCAACACAACGCCCCCTTCATTTGTTTTACTGCATCCGGTGGTGCACGAATGCAGGAAGCGCTCGTGTCTCTGTTTCAGATGGGTAAAACCAGTTCCGCCCTTGCGCAGCTGTCGCAACGAGGCATCCCGTACATCTCTGTATTAACTGACCCGACTATGGGCGGTGTGTCTGCAAGTTTTGCAATGCTCGGTGATCTGATAGTGGCAGAGCCCCGTGCGCTCATCGGTTTTGCAGGGCCGCGTGTTATCGAGCAAACCGTGGGTGAGAAATTGCCTTCAGGTTTTCAACGATCCGAGTTCCTGCTTGAGCATGGCGCTATAGATATGATTGTTGACCGACGTGAAATGCGACCGAGGTTCGCCAGTATTCTCGCGCAGTTGACCGGCCGCCAGACTCCGGATGTATCAGAGCCTGAACCTGTTGTTGTGGATGAAACCAAACCTGAATCCAGTACAGAGAAAGCAGCAGACACAGAGAACGAAAAGCCTGTTGGAGAGTAAGCTTCAACAATGGTTGCATCGCCTTGAGCAGATGCAACCCGATAAGATCGAGCTCGGGCTTGAACGGATACAGCAGGTCGCCAAAAGCGCCGGTCTTGATAGACCTTCATTTCGAATCATCACTGTAGCCGGAACCAACGGCAAGGGCTCGACCGTCGCTTACTGTGACGCGATGTTGCGACACCAGGGATATCGTACCGGCGTCTATACATCACCACACTTTATAGATTTCAATGAGCGTATTGTGGTCGGCAATGATCGTGTTGCTGAAGCGGCACTGTGCGAGGCGTTTGATCGTATCGATGCAGTGCGTGCGGATATCCCGCTGACCTATTTTGAGTTTACGACGCTTGCCGCCATGCATTGCTTTGGTGCTGCAGGTATTGATGTTGCCATTTTAGAGGTAGGTCTGGGCGGTCGGCTCGACGCGGTTAACGCATGGGATGCCGAGTTAGCCTGCGTCAGCTCAATTGGTATTGATCATACGGACTGGCTGGGTGATGACCGTGAGGCTATAGGCCGCGAAAAAGCAGGCGTAGCACGGAAGGGTAAAATACTGGTGTGCGGTGATCCTGATCCACCTCAGAGTATCGCGACTACCGCTTCAGACATTGGTGCTAACTTGCTACAGCGAGACCGCGACTTTTCTGTCACTCGACTCTCTGAAACCGTATGGCGTTATACCGATGAAGCCTGTTCGCTGGAGTTGCCGACTCCCGCCATAAAGGGAGGCTGGGCCTGTGACAATGCTGCTGTTGCTATTTGCGCTATCCATCGATTTACCGAGGCTGAAGCGTGGCCTGACCGTGATGCTATAGAGTATGCGCTGCAGTCGGTCACGATGACGGGACGTATGCAGTTTGCAAAGCTTTCCGGCACAGAGTTGATTCTCGATGTTGCACACAATCGTGCAGCAGCCAAACTGCTTGCAGATTATTTACGAGATCACCCGATTACCGGTGCGACGCACGCTGTGTTCGGGTGCATGCAAGACAAAGACGCCGATGCCATTCTGTCTGCAATGGCACCAATGATTGACCACTGGTGTATCGCTGAAATTGATTATCCGCGCGCGATGCAGGCGGCTGAAATTTCAAGCCTGGTAAACTCTGCGGAACTGAATGCTGATTTAACCGACAAACAGCCAGACACAAGGGTTTTCACTTCGGTAATACAAGCCGTGCATGAGGCTGTAGCAAAATCCAGCCCTGACGATAGAATCGTCGTGTTTGGGTCGTTTCATGTGGTCGGGCCTGCAACCGAGCTGATCGATTACAAGCATTGACACTTGTTCAGTAAACAGATCGCGGGCATTCGATACAATGTGCGCCATGTGCAGTTAACTTCATATTCAACAAGGGCGCGGTATCTTGCCAGATACTTTAATCGTGGAACCATCCAAGGCCGGTCATAATTCAGCCGATCGCAAGGAGTATGCAGACGAGCAGCTGTTTGCGCGGTTAATCGGTGCAGCAGTCTTGCTGGCGCTTGCGGTCATCGTATTGCCGTTTGTGCTCGATGGTTCAGGTTCGCAGCGTGAGTATGAGTACGCAGAGACTCTGCCGCCAGAGCCGCAACGGCCTGTGGTGGAGAAGTCCTTTTCATCACGCCAGCAGATTGAACCTGCACCATCGGTGGATACCACCAGTGTCCGCATTCCGGATACCACCGCGTTGACTCAATTCCAGGTACCGGACCCTGTTCCGGTAGAAGCACCGGCGTCTTTCACGCCACCACAGCCTGCCAATCAACTAGATAACGCTGGTAATTCTGCGCTTGAGACAGTGCCGTTGCAGACCGGTTGGAGCATTCAGGTAGCGAGCTTTGTACGCGATGAAAATGCGGTCAAGCTGGTGGAAAAAATGCGCGCGCAAAATCTACCGGTATACGCCAATCGGGTGCAGGGAAAAAATCGGCCTGTTATCCGGGTACTGGCGGGTCCTTTTGACAATCAGGTTGAGGCGCTTGCACTGCAGAACCGCATTGATACAGCTTATCGTGTGGAAAGCCTGATAGTCAGGCGCAAGTAATCGCCGGACACGGCACCCGGTACGATAGCGTGCACCAGGCTGGCTAGCAGAGAAAAAGCACAAGATCGCTTTGTTAACTATCCCGTTAGCCATCTGGGCGGTCATGCACAAGGCGAGAGTGTGCTGCTACAATACTGTTAACCTCCAGAGACAGTATGCGATGACACTTAACACCCTGGATTTCTTCATTCTCGGAGTGGTGGTAATCTCCGGTTTGTTCGGCACCCTGCGCGGATTCTCGAGTTCGATTTTATCCCTGATGACCTGGGCTGTGGCTCTGTGGCTTCCGTTCCGCTTCACTAACGAGTTCAGCACTTTTCTGCCTGCTTCTGTGGAAAGTCCCACGGCCCGGCTGATTGTCGCTGGCGGATGTTTGTTTCTTGGTGCCTTTATTGCGCTCAGCCTGATCGGATTCTTATTGCGCAAGCTGATAGGAGTCACCGGTTTGAGCCTGGTTGACCGGTTGTTTGGTACGGTACTTGGCATCGTGCGCGGCGCGGTTATCGTAGCGCTTTTGGCGATGCTCGCCACTTACAGCTCCTCGATCCCGAAAGAGCGTTTCTGGAATGAATCCGAACTCATGCCTTCGGTGCTCAAGCTCTCAGACAAGATTCGTGAGCAATTGCCACCCGGGTTGTCGAAATTATTCGTCACCAAGCCGTTCTGATGATCTGCCTGAATTGATTCAAGTTCGGGCTCACTCTTGAAAATATCCCTCGGAAAAGTATTCCCCGGAGCCTGTCGCTAGCAGCTACAATCTGCGCTTGCGAACATTCGAGTAACAGCATGTGCGGCATCCTTGGCATTGTCGGCCACGAGGCAGTAAACCAGCAGATCTATGATGGGCTGACGCTGCTGCAGCATCGCGGACAGGATGCAGCCGGCATGGCCACCTGTAATGATCGGCAGCTGTTTGTGCGCAAAGCCAGTGGACTCGTGCGAGAAGTCTTCCGCACCACTCACATGATGCGATTGCAGGGCACAATGGGCATTGGTCACCTGCGTTATCCCACTGCGGGCAGCTCCAGCATCTCGGCTGAAGCGCAGCCTTTCTACGTCAACTCACCGTTCGGTATTGTGATGGCTCACAATGGCAATCTGACCAACGCTGAAGCCTTGCAGAGTGAGCTGTACCAAACGGATCGCAGGCACATCAATACCAGCTCTGACAGCGAAGTGCTGCTCAATGTTTTTGCCCATGAGTTGCAGCGTGCAGCACAGTCGGACAAATTTCACCCGGATCACTTGTTCGCCGCAGTTTCAGCAGTGCATGACCGGTGCGCCGGCGGCTATGCGGTGATAGCGATGTTGGTCGGTCGCGGTGTCATTGGATTTCGAGATCCTTATGGTATTCGTCCGGTGATACTCGGCAAACGTGAGTCGGATCGTGGCACCGATTACATTATGGCATCTGAAAGTGTTGCCTTGACGGGTCTTGGCTACGAGCCGGTGCGTGATCTGGAGCCGGGGGAGGCGATATTCATCAATCGCCACGGTGAGATTTTCTCAAAGCAGTGTGCTAAACAAACACAGCTCTCGCCCTGTATATTTGAGTACGTTTATTTTGCCAGACCTGACTCTGTGATTGATAAGGTGTCGGTCTATAGTTCGCGTGTTGCAATGGGACGTAAGCTTGCACAAAAGATAAAACGCGAGTGGCCAAAGCACGATATTGATGTGGTCATACCGATACCTGATACCAGTAATACATCGGCGCTTGAGCTGGCAATGCAGCTGGGTGTGAAATACCGCGAGGGGTTTGTTAAAAATCGCTATATCGGTCGTACCTTTATTATGCCCGGGCAAACTATGCGACGTAATGCAGTGAGACAGAAGTTGAATCCGATTGGCTCGGAGTTTAACGGTCTGAATGTCTTGCTTGTCGATGATTCAATCGTGCGTGGTACTACCTCAGAGCAGATCGTTGAAATGGCCCGGGAGGTGGGTGCCGCCAAAGTGTACATGGCGTCTGCTGCACCACCTGTTAGTTATCCAAATGTTTATGGCATTGATATGCCCGCAGCCAACGAGTTGATTGCGCACGAGCGTTCAGTGGAAGAGATTCGCGAGGCAATAGGTGCAGACGGTCTGATCTATCAGGACCTCGATGATCTTATAGAGTGTGTGCGTGAATCGCGACCCTCGATGGATGAGTTTGAGACCAGTTGTTTTAATGGAATCTATGTGACCGGTGATGTCGATGACTCGTATCTGGAGAAGCTTCAGTCCGCCCGTGCCGACGCCAACAAAAATATTGGCAGTGATGAAGAGCTGGTAGATGTTAGCGTGCAGTAGTATTGGCATGTTTTAACTGAGTCGATTTCTTTAAGCAAACTGGCAGTCTTAAGGTAACGGCATGTGCTCTCTTTGCAGTCTCTGGATTTAAGTTGAAGGCACTCTTTCACTTTAAACTCTTCAAAGTAAATTTTGCTGTTACGGGTAACATCAAAAAAAACAAAAAAATATTTTCGCAGACAAAGCTCGAGCCTGGTTTGTTTGTGCGAGTTTGCAGCTTTTTTGGTACTTCTAAAATGTTACTAGTAACAACAAAACATTAGCCGGTTAAAGTGAGATGTATCTGCCTCGGATCTGCCTGTTATGTGGCAGATCACACTATTAAATCAGGCCTTTTCGCTGTTTTCCTACACTTGTAACGTATAGCAACCTCTTGCTTTTCGTGTTTTAATAAAATGACTGGTTGCAAGATAACCAATGTCGTTTTGATTCGGTGTCTCTTTAGGTGCTGGTTTTTTATGCCGTAGTTTGCGAGTTCGCAGATTTACTTTTGCCTTTCGAGTGTATCTAAATATCGATAGGTACAGCACACTCTGTGATAATCTTGCGGCGTTGCCGATTCTCTGTTACTGGTACCGTTACAGCCTTTGTTACTGTTTTTGCTAGGGGCCTTTATTCATACCGCATGAGGAAATGTTTTGATTGTAGGTACGCCAAAAGAAATCGCTAGTGGTGAAGCCAGGGTTGCCATGACGCCTGCGTCAGCGCTGCAACTTCAGAAACTTGGGCACAGCTGTCTGATTGAAACCGGGGCGGGGCTGGCTGCTGGCTACTCGGATAACCACTACACAGATGTCGGCGTGAAGATAGCTACTTCTGCTCAGGCTCTTTACCGTGACAGTGATGTGATTGCCAAAGTGCGGCCTCCGCTAGAGACCGAACTGACATCGCTACACACTGGCAAAACACTTATCTCTTTTTTCTATCCGGCTCAAAACGAAGCGCTTCTCAATACAGCAGCGGCGACCGGTGCCAGTGTTATTGCAATGGATATGGTGCCGCGCATTAGTCGGGCGCAAAAAATGGATGCGCTTTCTTCAATGGCGAACATCGCAGGTTATCGCGCCGTCATTGAGGCGGGTAATAACTTCGGTCGTTTCTTCACAGGTCAAATTACCGCAGCTGGTAAAGTGCAGCCTGCCAAAGTCATGGTAATCGGTGCAGGTGTTGCCGGTTTAGCGGCCATTGGTACTGCGCAGTCTCTCGGTGCCATTGTGCGGGCCTTTGATGTAAGACCTGAGGTAGCTGAACAAATAGAATCAATGGGGGCGGAGTTTCTGTTTCTTGATTTTGACGATCAGTCTGATGGAGCAGAGACAGGCGGGTACGCAGCACCCTCCAGTCCAGAGTTTCGTGACAAGCAGCTTGCCTTGTTTAGGGAGCAGGCGCCTGAAGTAGATATTGTTATTACTACAGCGCTCATACCTGGCCGCGATGCACCCAAGCTTTGGCTTGCAGACATGGTAAAAGCCATGAAAACCGGATCGGTAGTGGTTGATCTTGCCGCTGAACGTGGTGGTAACTGTGATGCCACTGTACCAGATCAAAAGATAGTAACCGATAACGGGGTAACGGTAATCGGCTATACCGATTTTCCCAGTCGAATGGCCACCCAGTCTTCAGATCTATATGCCACTAACGTCCGTCATATGGTGGCGGATCTTACTCCCGAGAAAGACGGCCAACTGAATCACAACATGGAAGACGATGTGATTCGTGGAGCCACTGTTACCTACAACGAAGAAATCACCTATCCGCCACCTCCACCCAAAATTCAGGCAATAGCCAAACAGCAACCGGCAACCGAGGTCAAAACCGAAGAAGAGGTTGCAGCTGAAGAAGCCAGGTTGTTGAAAAAATCCGGCAGACAACAAATTGCACTGCTTGCTGTGGGTGCGGTACTGATGTACTTCATTGGCAGATATGCACCCGCAAGCTTTATGCAGCACTTTATTGTGTTTGTGCTCGCAGTATTTATCGGCTTTCAGGTGATCTGGAATGTCTCGCACGCGCTGCACACTCCACTGATGGCCGTGACCAACGCGATATCCGGAATCATTATTGTGGGTGCGCTGTTGCAACTCGGGTCTCCCAGTTTCATTGCAACATCACTTGCTGCCATCTCGGTACTGATTGCCACGATCAATATTGTCGGCGGCTTTTTGGTTACTCGTCGGATGCTTCAGATGTTTCAGAGATCATAGGGGGCGTTATGCTGACACCTGAACTGCAAACCGCAGCCTATATCGCTGCAGCGGTATTGTTCATACTTTCACTGGGCGGGCTATCCAACCAGGAGAGTGCCAAACGTGCTGTATGGTTTGGCATCATCGGTATGGCGA
>CAZQKJ010000038.1:7084-16778 GCA_964593315.1 uncultured Granulosicoccaceae bacterium | reverse complement strand
AGGCAGTAGCGCTGAGCGGCCGCGACTTGCTGGTTGTTGATATTGAAGATTCGCAAGGACCGGGTGGTGATCGCGTCGGTTCATTAACTTATGAAGAACTGCTAACAGAAGGTGATCCGCAGTTTCCCTATACCCTTCCCGAAGACGAATGGGACACACTGGCACTAAATTACACCTCAGGCACTACCGGTCACCCGAAAGGGGTTGTCTACTCACATCGTGGTGCATGGACCAACGCGGTGAATAACGTGATCACCTGGGAGATGCCCCATCATCCCGTGTATCTGTGGACTCTGCCTTTGTTTCATTGCAACGGCTGGTGCTTTCCGTGGACGATCACTTTGCTGGCTGGCACACATGTCTTTCTGCGCGCCCCGAAAGCCGATGCAATCTACGATGCCTTTGCAGATCATCAGGTCACTCATTTATGTGGTGCTCCAATCATCATGTCAATGATCTCGGCTGCAGCTGATAAAGACCGGCGCGATTTCTCACATAAAATAAAAATGATGACTGCTGCCGCACCACCACCCGCACCGGTTATTGCGGCCATGGAAAACATGGGTATTTCAGTTACACACGTATATGGGCTTACCGAAGTGTACGGGCCAGCGGTGATCTGTGCGGAGAAACCGGTGTGGCAAGATCTAAACTTAGAAGAACAGGCGCAGTTAAAGGCGCGCCAAGGTGTTGCCTACGAACTGCAGGAAGATGTGTTGGTACTGAACCCAGATACAGGTCAACCGGTGCCATGGGATGGTGAAACTCTCGGTGAGATTGTGTTTCGTGGCAACATCGTGATGAAGGGATATCTTAAACAACCAGAAGAAACCGCAGAGTCTTTTAAAGACGGCTGGTTCTGGTCGGGTGACATAGCGGTGCAACATACCGACGGCTATATCGAAATACGTGACCGGGCCAAAGACATCATAATTTCCGGTGGTGAAAACATATCTTCAATAGAAGTAGAGAAAGCACTCTATTCACACCCGTCTGTGAGTTTGGCTGCTGTGGTCGCCATGCCGGATGAAAAATGGGGAGAGGTCCCTTGTGCTTTTGTAGAGTTAACTGGCGATGCAGAGGTCACCGAAGAAGAACTGATTAGTCATGCGCGATCAAATCTGGCAGGTTTTCAAAGTCCGAAAAAAATCGTCTTTGGTGAGTTACCTAAAACCACTACAGGTAAAGTGCGCAAGAACGAACTGCGGGAAAGTGCGAAATCATTTTCAAAATAAGATCGTGTGCGGCGCTACAACGTGTGCGAAAATAGGGGTCAGTTGCGTTTTGTAAAGTTAAACGGGCAAAATGCTTTTACACACTACAGAACGAACCTGACCGCTTCCCATCCCTGTCGTCAAAGCATACCTCCCTCACTGAATAATAGCCCGCTCCCACTCATCAATAAAATTCTGCCTTTTCATCCGATCCAGAAAGATCATCAATCCAGGCTCAAGTGCTATTGCTGACCTTTGTAGCGTATCGGGCGCATGCTGTAGGGAAGGAAGTGTTTTAAGCGATTCATCTGCGGCCCCCCACTGTGATGAGATCAGATAACGCACAAAGGAAGTCGCGGCAGTTTGTTTTGTGCTGTTAGCGGAGACAAGCGCTGTGCGCATCATGGTGGTGGGGAATTCAGACGGTAGAATCACCTCTATTTTATCTGCAAGCTCGGTTCGTGCGTTTGCATAGCTACCCAATACATTATATGAAATGGCGATTTTACCAACGGCCAGATCTTCTATCATTTCACCGGAACCACGATACAGACGCACATCGAGGCTTCCCATAATTTCGGTTAATCGCCAGTAGGTTTCTGATCGACGGGCATCTTGTGTGGCAAACAAGTAACCAAGGCCTGATGCTCTGACATCATAGGTGCCGATTCTGCCTTTGAACCTGTTTGGGTTGCGGCGCAGGGTTTCTATCATTTCCTGTCGTGACTTAGGCTTTGGCAGGTTCTTAAACGCGGCTTTGTTGATCACAATTGCTGCAGGCTCAAGCGTAAAACCAAACAGGCTCTGGCGCCACTGTGCCCATTCAGGATGTTGTAGTTCATTGGTCCGTAGGGCGAATCCGTCGTTAACCAGTTTTAGCTGCAAGTCCATTGCACTTGATATCACTACATCGTACTGATCACTTGATCGTTGAAACTCACTGTAGATATCAGTGGAACCTGCTACCAGATACTCAATGCTGACATCCGGGTTGTCTTGCAGGAAGCTATCTATAATGGGTGAAAATACATCGGTATCTGCAGTGGAAATTACTCTAAGCGTACTTGTACCAGAACTGCCTTTGAAGCTCTTGCGATCCTCCCACTCTACGGCCCCTAAATAGGTAGAAAAGACAGCACTGGAAAACAGTATTGTTATCAAAGCGAAAATATAACGCATGCTCCCCCCTGTGGGTGGTTTTCAATAGTCAGTTTGCCACCGTGAGCATCTGCCACATCGCGGGCGATGGTCAGTCCCAAACCTGACCCGATAGTGTCTTCTGCATTACGACCTCTGGCAAAGCGTGTAGTGACAGAATCTATTTGATCTGCCGGAAAGCCGCTGCCCTGATCGGTCACTTCAACACGGGGTGTGGGTTTAGCCAGTACCTTGATATTGACTTCTCTCTCGGTGGGTGAGTACTTAAGCGCGTTGTCTATAATATTACTGACTGCATTTTGTATGAGAATTGAATCTCCTGATATAGTCACTGATGAGTCACCGCTTAAATTCAATTCAACATGTTTCATGTCTGCCACCGGGCTAAGGCTGCGAACAATTTCTCTGACTAAATCAACCAGATCTATAGGGTGATATTCAAGCTGGTTGGCTCTGAAGGTAATCATTGCATGATCTAATAACTGAGTAGACGCGCGAGAGCTTTCGTCAATGGCACGGATCATTGATCTGACCGCTTGCCGGTTTTCTTCCTTTTCTACTCTTTGCAATGTGGCTTCGGCATGTGAACGCACGGTTGACAGTGGCGTTCTTACTCTGTGGGCTGCCTCGGCGATAAACTCTTCTGATTGTTTAAAAGACTTTTCCAGTTGCATCATCAATTTATTAAATGAAGAGACCAGTGGCCCCATTTCAGATGGCACCCGGCGAGTTACGGGGCTAAGGTCTTGTGGGCCGCGTCTGGCAACCGAATTTGCAAGATTTTTAAGTGGCCTGATCGCGGTTGATGCTGCCCAAAGTGACAACAGTACCGCAAGTATAAAGAAGCCAGCACCATATAGTGCTGCAGTTCTTGAAATGTTGCTTAAAGTCCCCGCCAAACTATCTTGTGTTTGTGCGATGGTGGCGGTTACTTGCGTGCGCACATCAGCACCTACCAGTATGCGGGAAGCTGTGACCTGACGTATCGGAGTATTTAAAAAACGGGTAGATTGATAATTACTTTCGGTGCCGGCGTCAATTTCCGGAACGTTTAAGTTTTCATACCCCGAGAGTAGCTTCTCATTCTGATAAATTGCATAAAAAATACGGTCATCCGTTAGCGTACTTAACATCGAAAACGAAGAGTAGGGAATATCGAGTTCGACTTTTCCCTGTTGAATCGATGCAGTATCGAGTATGGAAATAACCGAGGCGCGAAGTATGCTGTCCTGACTTTGCAGTGCAATTTTTGCTGCATAGTCCCTTACTGCAAAGTAGAGCAGCAGCGATAAAAAAGCCACACCCGCAATCAGGGTGATCACCAGTCGATTACGCAGTGAGCCGGATACGTTGGCCTGGCTATTCACAGTTAGTGCTATTCACTATCCAGCCGGTAGCCCATGCCACGGGCTGTGGTAATGCTTAAGCTTGAATCTTCCAAATGTTTTCTTACACGCGCCACATAAACTTCAATGGCATTTTCAGAGACATCGTTATCATAGGAAAACAATCGATCGACCAGTTTTTGTTTTGAAAAGATTTGCCCCGGTGCGTTCATAAACACCTCAAGTAGTCGTAGTTCCCGGTTGCGCAGCGTGCGTTTTTCACCCGCAACTTTAAGGTAGCCAGCCACAGGATCAAACTCTACATCTGCCAGGTGGATAACGGTTTGTGTAGATCCTGACTTACGGCGCAACACGGCTCGACAGCGCGCTTCTAACTCGGCATGGTCAAACGGCTTGGTCATGTAATCGTCGGCACCGAGGTCCAGCATGTTGACTCTGTCTGAAACCTGCGAGCGGGCAGTCAATACAATGACCGGTGTGTCTTTGTGACTGGCGCGATGATGAGCTAGAAACTCTGTGCCGTCGCCGTCAGGCAACATGATGTCTAGCAGTATCAAGTCGTAGTTGCCCGAGTTTGAAAAACTAACTGCATCAGCGAAACATTCGGCGTGATCCATAACATGGCCGTCAATTTGAAATCTGGCCGCTATAGCCTGCGCCAATTCTGCGTTGTCTTCAATTAGTAGGTATTTCATTTACGAACCATTTAGTCGGCTCCAATATAATTGAAACTTATTCGCCTGCAAAACGATCATTCCATGTTGCCACGCGGCCTTGGTCACGATCAATATAATGTTTCAAAGTTGCTTCAAGGTTAGCGGTATCACGGTTTTCATTGCCCTGGCTCAGATCGGTAATACACATCGTATACCACGCCGTTACTCCACCTTCCGGTGGTGAATCAAACGTTGGGAACTCCGGATTAGTTGCCGTGTTAGTGAGCCAATGCTTCGGTAGATCGGGGTTAAGTATCAACGCTCTGGCAAGGCCTATACAATCTGTGCATCCATTTGAGATTGCATCTATAGCGTGATCCAGAGTTTTAAAACCACCGGTTACCATGATGGGTATATCAGTGTGCTTTTTTGCATTCTTTGCAAAATCAAGAAAGTATGGCGCTGACCCTGGCCCTGGCGTTGCCGCGTCAGATGCAGATTTAGCACCGGGAAAATAGGTGCCTCCGCTGATTTCTATGAGATCGATGCTGGTTTTGTTAAGCAATGACACTACCGCTAGTGATTCATCTTTCTGTAGCCCATCGGCCAATTGATCGGTAGCGTTGAGTTTTAACGCAACTGCGAAATCTTTACCAACCGCTTCCCGGACTTCGTTAATAATGTCAATTACAATGCGCGCACGTGCATTGATAGAACCACCGTACTCATCAGTACGTTTGTTAAAAAGTGGTGAGAGGAATTGACTCAGTAAAAATCCGTGTGCCGCATGAATTTGCACGCCGCTGAAACCCAGGCTTTTAGCCAGCCTGGCTGTTCGTGCGAATTCCGCGGGTAAGGATTGCACTTCTTCTATAGTCAAAGCTTTGCACAACAGGCCCGGTATATCGATTGCGCTGGGTCCCTTTGGGGTGCTAATCGGTGGATGAGAAAGCGCACCTGCATGGCCAAGCTGCAGCCACAGGCAAGCGCCGTTGGCTGCACCCTTTTGTGCCAGCTCTCTAAAAGGTTCTGGTTCTGAATCTGTTTGAAGAACAAGATTACCGGGTTTTTCGGCAAACTTTGAAGAGCACTGAACTTCCCCGACAATCAGAGCGGAAGCGCCACCGTTAGCCCAACGCCGATAAAGGTCAGTCTGCGCTGTTGTAGGGTTTCCACGTCCATCTCCTAATGAGTCGGACATAGCCGATTTGATGATGCGATTTTTCAATACCGTGCCACATGGGAGTTCCAGTGGTTGGTTTAATAATTCTAGATTTTTGTTTTTCATAGCACCATTTTGATCACAGCTACCTTTACAAGATCATGCAACACCAACTGATCAGAGAGATCTGAATTCCCAGCGGGATAGAGGCCTCGTTTGTTGAAAAATAGCCACTATGACACTGAATTGGGGTTTATTTTGAATTAGCAGATATCTCATTCACATTTCTAAAAGCTACGGGTAGCACTTGTCAGGTTCTTGTCAGGGTAGCGTGTTTCAATCGTTAGCGTGTCCGGTATTGCGGACTCTGTCAACCTGGAGGTTCTCTAATGAAAAATAGTTTGGTGAAATTTAATTTGGCCCGGCGCGTACTACTCGCGTCCGCACTGGCGATAAGCTTTGCAGCACCGGCAACAGCTGGTGACAAAGTACTCGATAGCATTCATTTTCTTATTCCCGGCGGCGCAGGTGGTGGATGGGATGGTACAGCACGCGGCACCGGTGAAGCGCTCACTAAAGCAGGCTCTGTAGGCAATGCGTCTTACGAAAACATGTCCGGTGGCGGTGGTGGTAAAGCCATTGGTTACCTTATCGAGAATGCAGAGAGCAATCACGACACTCTCATGGTGAATTCAACACCTATCGTGATTCGTTCATTGACTGGTGTATTCCCGCAAAGCTTCCGTGATCTGACACTGGTCGCAGGCACCATTGGTGACTACGCAGCGATAGTTGTCAACAAAGACAGCCCGGTTAACAATATGGAAGACCTAATTGCCGCATACGACGCTGATCCGGCTAAAACTGCTGTTGGTGGTGGTTCTGTACCAGGCGGAATGGATCACCTTGTTGCAGCTATGGTTATGGAAGCTGCTGGTAAAGACGCACTGGGTGTTAAGTACATACCATACGATGCCGGCGGTAAAGCTATGGCAGCACTGCTTTCAGGTGAGATCGCCGCACTGTCTACCGGGTTTTCAGAAGCAGTTGAACTTGCCAAAGCCGGTGAAGTGAAAATTATCGGTGTCACTTCAGACGAGCGTGTAGATGCAGCGCCTGATGCCATGACAATGAAAGAGCAGGGCATTGATACAACATTCGTGAACTGGCGTGGTTTTTTTGCAGCCCCCGGCCTGCCTGATGACAAACTTGAAGCGTATCAGACCGTGTTGAGTGATATGTACGATACAAAAGAATGGGAAGAAGTGCGTGCACGTAATGGTTGGGTAAATATTCACAACTCTGGTGATGACTTCAAATCTTTTCTTGAAGCGCAGGAAACAGTCATTGGTGACTTGATGAAAAAGCTCGGCTTTCTATAGTCGCAGTGATGGCAGAGCGAATTGCCGCTCTGCCATTTGTAGCCAGGAGTCTGCTTCAGTTAACGAATGCAGACCCATCGCTTTGTGTATTTCAGCCAAAGCAATTCAATGAGTACATTCCCCATGTACACGCAACAGATCACCCTGACTTAAGGAATAACCATGGCTTTAGATCGTTGGATTGCACTGATGATTCTTGGCATCTGCCTGATCTATGGCTATACCGCCTGGTTCACCATGGACGATGCACTTGCACCGTTTATGCGACGCAATCCAATCTGGCCCAGCACCTTCCCCAAAGTCTTATCGATTCTCGGAATCGTGGCTTCGATAATCATTGTTCTGGGTCTGGAAAAGGCAGAGCAAAAAAAGCAGGACATAGACTACCGCCGACTTATTGAATACAACCTCGGACAAGCGGTACTGCTGCTGTCGCTAATGGTGGCTTATGCACTTTGCCTGCGACCAGTCGGCTTTCTTATTTCCACCTCCGTATTTTTAATTGCAGGTGCGGTGATACTGGGTGAACGAAAATGGCATGTGATGATACCCGTTGCGGTTATTGCATCACTTGTGGTGTGGTATCTGGTGCAGCAGGTGTTGGGTATCTATATGCGTCCGCTACCAGGCGCTTTAGCAAGCATGTTTGGGGCTTGATGTGTTAGAAGGAATCTTAATCGGCCTTAAAACAGCGCTTTCCATTCAAAACCTTTTAATGGTTATTGGCGGATGTCTGATCGGCACCTTTATCGGCATGCTACCGGGACTCGGGCCGATGTCTATTATTGCCATTATGATACCAGTGGCGATCTCTATCGGTGATCCATCTGCGGCTTTAATTCTCTTGGCAGGGGTTTACTACGGCGCTATTTTTGGTGGCTCAACCTCTTCTATTTTATTAAATGCGCCAGGTGTTGCTGGTACTGTAGCCAGTAGCTTTGACGGTTACCCAATGGCCCGCCAGGGCAAGGCCGGTAAAGCGCTCACGGTAGCCGCAATTGCCAGTTTTTGCGGCGGTACCATTGGTGCGATTTTATTGATGATATTTGCACCTGCACTGTCATCGGTGGCATTGCTGTTTCACTCGGCAGAATACTTTGCACTGATGATTGTCGGCTTGTCTGCGATTGCCGCATTTGCAGGCACCGGGCAAGTCACCAAAGCGCTATTGATGACCATAGTCGGCTTAATACTGGCAACGGTAGGTGAGGGCGCGTTGTTTAACATGCCACGTTTTACAATGGGCTTAATGGATCTGCAGTCAGGCTTTGGGTTTATTACCCTTGCGATGGCTATGTTTGCCTTGCCCGAGGCGCTCTACCTGGTATTAAAACCGCCACGTGAAAATTCAAACAGCGGTGAAATTAAAGACTTACGTATCACTGCACGTGAAGGCCTGGCAATTGCGCCTGTCATTGGACGGCAATCACTACAGGGATTTTTTATTGGCGTGTTGCCAGGTGCGGGTGCCACCATTGCCAGTTTTCTAGGCTATGCAGTGGAGCGCAATATAGCCAGTAAGAAAGAGCAGGAACAGTTTGGCAAAGGGTCAGTAAAAGGCCTTGCAGCGCCAGAGACTGCCAACAACGCCGCCTGTACAGGATCATTTGTACCGCTCTTGACTCTGGGCATACCGGGTTCTGGTACCACTGCAATTCTACTTGGCGCATTGATCGCATTAAACGTATCACCCGGCCCACGCCTGATGATTGATGAACCGCAGATATTCTGGGCGGTGATCATTTCAATGTACATTGGCAATCTGGTGTTACTCATTCTAAATTTGCCGTTGATTCCCTACATTGCCAAAGTACTTACCATACCAAGGCAATATCTGATTCCGTTTATTCTGTTCTTTACGCTAATGGGCGCATACATTGGACAGAATAACGCTACAGAACTCTTGTTACTTGTGGGCTTTGGTATCTGTGCAACGGCATTGAAATTTGCAGACTATCCCTTAGCGCCACTGTTAATTGGTTTTATATTAGGTGGCATGCTGGAGGATAACTTTTCGCGCTCCATGCAGCTTTATGATGGCATTTCGTTTATCTGGCAGAGACCAATGACGCTTGGTCTGTTGATACTCGCCGTGATACTGATAATTTTACCCAGCTTTAGAGCCAGACGTGCGCGCTTGAGGGCGGCAGGCATTGCAGATGGTGATTAGTCTTAAATGAATATAAGGGTCAGGGCAGTTTTTCAAGGTACTGTAGTCGAAGGCATGGACGTTGAATCCATAGGGTTCTAGCGAGACATTTTGGGTTCTCTCATGCCGGAAGCGTTCCAGCTGGTATTGTGTCTGCTGGGAGACAACTGGAACCGGTCGAGTTGGTGAAAGGGATTAAACAGATTAAGCGGAAACTTACATAGACAGGCATTCAAAAAGGAGCAAAGACGGTTTCGCGAAACCAGTAGGTTCGAGAAAAGCGATTTAGAGTAGAAGATTTGCGTATTTTTCGGCTGTGTTAAGGAGGTTGGCGGCGATAACTGCTTTGAAATGCGCCAATATTTTTGTAGCGAGCAGGGTAGCGTTTTCCCGTCCAGGAATATTGGGGTTGGAGCGAGTGGACTTATTGCTAGCCGTAGAGCACTTCGCTATTGCATGACACTAAGGCTTGCGTCACTCTTCTACATTTTTATCTTATGCTGTCATGAAAGCGAATGCTGCTACGTCGTTGCTCATAAAGATAATAGCCCTATCCGGTTTTTCGGCCAAACCAGGCATAAAAAATGAGTGGCTATGCAGGCCCCTAAGACAGATCAATTGACTTCA
>CAZQKJ010000038.1:0-6984 GCA_964593315.1 uncultured Granulosicoccaceae bacterium | reverse complement strand
CAGGCATAAAAAATGAGTGGCTATGCAGGCCCCTAAGACAGATCAATTGACTTCAATAACGACCTGAGGTGAGTCTATATGGTGGTTGCAACAGTAGATTGTATTGATATGATTTCCTGTTCGGATAAATGGCCTGCCATGATGGCTATTTCTATTCCATCTTGCTGCCAGTGCGTATATTGAAGGTCATATAGTTTGCCGGAATTTATCTTTTTTGTGAGTTGACTTGCGGGTGTTAGGAAAATGGCAACGGGTTCACCGCCAGGTGATGAGGTATAAGCTAGTTGAATTACGGGTGCGCCATTCGAGGTTAGTATCTGACCGCGGCGAAACTGTAGATTCTTATCCGTTAAATCGGGAACACTAATACTTGAACCAAGTGCGGACTCCCAGTCTTGCAGTTGTTTGGCAATGACATCTGCTGGTGTCGCGGCATTTGCTAGTGTAGCAGGGCGTACATTGCCTGATAGTTCGCCATCTGAGATACCCAGTCGGGCTGCGAGTTTTGTATAAATACCTTGTGACCCATCAGTCCTACAGCAACTCCAACAGCAAGACTCGCAGCTAACGCAAATGGTGAGAACCTGCTCTTATTCAGTTGCGCTTGCGGGGGAATATATGGCTGGCTGGCCATCGCGTCCAAATCATCGGAGTAAGCTCCCTGAAGTTGTGATTTCAGAGAAGTAATTGATTCAAGCTTAGCCTGCAGCTCCTTGCTGCTCAGTAACTTTTCTTTAAAAGCGTGATGCTCAACCGTTAACTAGTCTTTAGTCCGAGCCTTGCGGCTTAGGCTGCGAGGCTTGTCTAGTCTATTTTGAACCGATAGTTGCAACGAGCAGTTTGGCGATTGGCCAGTGGCTGGTTTGACTGGTGCGACATCTGGTTAAGTTAACACATCAAATGTAGTGAATTATTCACACAGGCCTGCAAGCATGGCTTAGCACAGAGGCGAGTATGGAAAAGTCGGTTGGTAAAGTTAAGTGGTTCGATAACGTGAAAGGGTTTGGTTTTATAATTAATGCAGCTGGTGAAGACGTTTTTGTTCATTACCGGTCAATTGAGGGAAGTGGGTACAGATCTCTTGCCGAAGGCCAGACGGTAGAATATTTGCAGAGCGAGAGCGATAAGGGCTGGCAGGCATCAGATGTGGTTAAACTAGAGGATGATTAGAGTCTGTCCTCAAACAGGGTAACACCGTTGGCGCGCTCACACATTGCTCACTCTTATTGATGGATATTATCTGGAATCTTTCCGCGCCCCGTTTTAGCAATTCAATTTTCACATGTGAGGCAGGCTACGCTCCTGGTTAAAGATCAGTGCGGGCTTAGTTGTGTTGCGCTTATTCTTTACGATTTGCGTGCTATAAAGCTCTCGATAGCGTCAGCTGACAGCAGGCCTGGGTTTTTTCCAATTAACTCACCTTCCGGTGTAAACAGCAGGTAGGTAGGTGTGCCTCTGAATTGCTCATCAGTTATGCCAAAGTAGTGCGAAGCTGTAGATCTCATTTGGCTGACATAATTGGGGAAGCTGACTTTATGATCATCGATGTATCTTCGCACCTTGTTCATGTTTCTAACACCATCCAGCGCTACGCCTACAACATGGGCATCAAGGTGTTTGTGTTTTTCGTGAAACTCTGAAATCACCGGTTTTTGGGATTGGCATAAAATACAGTCCGTGGACCAAATCATTACCAGGGTCCACTTTCCCTGGCCGGTCAGATTTTCGAGGTTAACCGGTCGTCCGTCTTCGACCGAATGCATCTCAAGGCCTGCACTGTTTACAATACTGCTGTTGACTAATAATAGTGTGGTAAGGATAGCTGCAAAGAAATGGCGAGTGGTGGCTGTGACAGGGGAGTGGGTTATGTTCATCTGTTATTATCCAGTGGTTTTTTGACGTGTTTAGATAGCATTTTTCTTATTGAAACAAGCATTCGGTGCCGTCGGCGAGCATCAGAACGCCCTCTCTTGAAAAAGAGGCAAGTGTGATGTCGTCAGGGCAAACGGAGAGTTTTTCAGTTGTATTGGTTTTCTGTTGTAAATGTTTGACTGTGCGGTCTACGTGGTTAAATACCGTCAGTAGGCCCTTACCTGAAACTGCCTTGAATCCGTTTGCAACGGTTATTGATTCTACTTTGCGTTGTACGGTTGGGAGTTTGCGATTGAGAACAGTGGGGCTAATATCATTTTCCAGGCTATAGCCGATGTAGTGTGCCAGCTGTTGCAGAGTCTCGCCTACAGTAGTGTTGCTATCCAAATCCCACGCTACTGTCATTTCCATCGGATTGGCTGTTAGTGTTTTTGCTGTGCCATTGCGTGGAGGCCCAAAATAGTTTTCTGCGGCACCTGACGTAGCAGCGCTGGCGGGTGCAGCAGGGATACTGGCCAGCTCCGGAAGTGGCTTTTCTGCCTGTGGTGCCTGCTCTCGACTACTCCGGGTAGATGCAGACCGGTTGCTAAAGAACATTGATCCTTCAACTGTGGCGGGAAGGGCTGCAAGTGTGACGTCTGCTATGTTCTCTATGCGGGTATTGGATTTGACTGTGCTAACTTGAGCTGTGCTTGCAATGGGCGCTGTTTGCGCCTTTGCTGCTGTTGTTGCCTTTGGTACAGGTCTCTGGTCTGCCTTGCCGTTAAAAAACATGTGGCCAGAAGTACCCGCTGGAAGAGCGGCTACGGTGACATCTGAAATATTCTCAACCTTTGTGTTTTGTTGTGGCACTTCAATCGGGAATGTTTGGGCCACAGGTAGTTCTTCTAATTCTTGTTGTATCGTGTCTGGTATTACCGGGTATTGTTCTATTTGTTCAGCGGGTTTTCTGTTAAAGCTGAATGTTCTCTCTTGTTGGACTTGTGGCAGTGGTGTGCCGACTTCACCAGGTACTCGATTAAAGCTGTAGTTGTCTAGAATTTGCTGCCTGCGATCTTCTTCCGTTTGAACTGGAAGTTCGTCAGGGATGTCAATTGCCTTCTCATTGTAGAGCGCTATGATGACGGATTCGTACAGCGACTGGGCATCGATTCCTCTGGCGGTGTTTTCCTGAATCCAGCTGATGGCGGCTGTTGCGGCAGCCCGGTGTCTGAATGTATTAAGATCGTTTTCGCTAAAATAGACTTTTTCTATATTCAGCTCTCGCAAGACGGGTTCCCACGATTGCGATAGGTTGTATTCGTAGTTTTGTACGTAATAGTCCAGAGATTCATTAATAGAGCTATACAGAGCGTCCTGATGCTGCGGAGATAATTTTTCAATTGCGCTTATGTTGGCGACAATCGGGCAGTTGACGGTGCCGGGATTCAGATTCTCGGTCCACCAGGTGGCGTTTGCTATCGTGCCGAGGGACATATGCTCATGCGGCGCGTACGCTGCTGCATTGATTCGGTTGGTCCCTAAAGCATCCCTTACCTCAGTAGCTGCAAGCAGTGTAGGGAACGCACCTATGGCTTCCATCGCCTGTGCTGTGCCGGCATTGGCTCTGATTGTCATGCCTGCAAGGTCTGCCGGGGTATTGGGGCTAGCCCCTGTGCCAACCAGATTTTGTTGTGGTACGGGTGTTGGCATTAAGGCGATTGCGTTGAATCGCTGTAAGTCTCGCAGCACCGCTGGATGGCGAAGCAAGTATTGTCCGATAAATCGTTCTTCTGAGAGTGTGGAGACGCCAAGATAGGGAAGTTCAAGCACGCCAAGGGTGGGTGTGTCCTCAACATTGAAGGCAGTGCAGATTTGAGCCATCTCAAATGCACCGTTGGCAACACCATTCAGGTTGTCTTGTGGACGTGACAAATTGCCGTATGAGAGGTTCAGTTGAAACTCACCGTCTGTTTTTTGCGCTACCAGCTCAGCCAGTTTCTCCACGTGTTCTGTGAACGCTCGTCGCTCGCCCCAAAGAGATACGTTCCACGTGTTTTGCTCCTGTGCAAGACCCGAAAGTGGGTATAGCACTAACAGGAGAGTAATCAGTTGCTTCATAACCCTGCACATTCCCTTAACCGTAATTTACAATTGTAATATCACAGTCTCGAGAAGGCTTTGATTTGAGCCACGTAATTATGTGACCGAGTTCATGTTTCCAGAATGCCGTATGGGTGATATCCGAGTGTGCTCTGTGGCAATCAGGCCTCAGCAGGACCAGATATAGCCTGAGCAGGACCAGATGTAGATAGAGTATTCCTGTGTTAAGAGTTTAGTGGCCAGGTTGAGCAAATGCTCTCTTACTAGAGAGAGTAGCGATTAGTGAAGATATTGAATAAGAACTCAATGTGGTGATATTGACTCTTGCGTGTAAGGCTTGCCAACGTTTGCCGTGTCTGTTGATTGATTAACATCGACTCAGTCGCAAAAAAGCGACGATATATTTAAGGTAAATTACACTTACTTTAAAGTGGTTGTTATTCGCATTGATCAATTTAGACGGTACAAAAACACATGGCATTCGCAACACGAATTTTTGTACTCACAGGTTGGCTATTAGTATCCAGTCAAAGTTTCGCTCAAGTAGATAGTCCATTAGCAGTTAATGCGCTTAACCAATACTACGCGGATCTTGATTCAATTCTTGCTAACAATCGGCTCAGCGACGTTCCATTCCAGGAGTCCCTGGTTACTGTTAAAAGCAACGACTCTCTCACCAAGCTTGCAAAAAAGAATGCTTTTGACGGGCTCGATTTCCTGCATCTTTCGGTGGCGATTCTTCAGTCTAACCCAGCGGCTTTTGAAAATGGTGACCCTGAGCTTATCCGCTTCGGAGCGGTGATAGAGATGCCAGATGTACGCGATCTGGTTAATGCGAAAGATCAGTACGAAAAGATCAATTTTGTTGGCAACGATCTGGACTTCTTCCATCCCGAAAACACTATGCGGCAAGGGTTAAGGTATCCATTTGGCAGAGAGCCATCCAGATCTTTATCTGTAGTGGCGCAGGTTAATGATCCGCTGGTTGAGTGGAATGTGTCTTTGTGGGGTCAACGACGTGCATTTACCGAGCATGTTGAAAAACTTGCGGAGCTTGTTGCCAGTAAAACTAATAATGAATTCGTATTGAATCTATCTTACGGCGGTTTGTCAGCTCCCAGGGAAAACCTGGATGGCATCGCTTCAGGAAGATTTGAAATGGCTCAATTCTGTGCGGGCTATCATCACGATAAAAATCCATCGATAACTGTTCTCGAGTTGCCTTTTCTAGGTGTGAACAGTCTTGAGCAAGAACGTAATGTGAGCCAGTGGCTCTATCGTCACCCTGCGGTAATCAAGGATCTTGAGCGTTGGAATGCGTTAGCACTTATGCCTTCTCCGCTGCCGCAATATAACATCGCCGGTATAGGTGCAGCACCGAGATCGCTTGAGGATTTTGCGGGGCTTAGTATTCGAGCGACTGGCGGCATTGGCAAAGCGGTGGCAGCGGTAAACGCTATCCCGACACCCATAGAGGCATCTGAAGTTCAGGCCGCGCTGGAAGAAAATTTGATTGAAGCTGTGGCTTTTGCACCGCACGCACATCTGTCTTTTGGGTCAATAGACAGAGCAGAATGGTGGACCACCAACCTTAATCCGGGCACGGTGAATTGTCCTGTTGTGGCTGGAATCAATGCAGTTAACGAGCTTGATCAACGGTATCGTGATGCGCTTTACAGTTCCATTAATGAGGCACTTGATCACTACATTGACAATTACAACACAAAAACCACGAGGGCCTGGGGATCGGCACTTGACCGAAGAGGCATAGAGAAGGTCACGTTTTCTGATACCGAGATCAACGCATTTCGAGTAAAGGTTGCCGGCCCGGCAGTGACATCATGGATTGCGGAAAATTCCAGTAAGGGGCTTCCGGCTAAAGAGCTCTACGACTATGTAATAAGTGCTCTGGGCGGGGGAAATCCCGAACTGAAAGGCCAATTAAACACGTGGTCACAGACAGAGTTAGCCAGTACGCCGATTGTTGAAACAAACTTTGCTGTGCTGACTGAAAATGATGACAGTAGTTATCTGGGCGCACCTCGCGGTGGCGCTGGCCCAAAAGCGTTTGCTGCAGATCCATTACAGAATATGGTTGAGTGGGAGCTACAAGACGATACCACTGTTGGAGCGGCGCTAAGCCGCCTTGCTCACTATATTGGTTACGAAATAATTGCGAGCGATGATGTAGTTATCGACAACTACAAACGTGTTCTTCCAAGGGTGCAGACTACTGTTTCCGAGATTACAGTCGGAGATGGATTTGAAGTTTTATCCGGCGCGGGATTTGTGACTGTATTCGATCACGCAGCCAGATCGATTACTCATCTGCCTAAGCGAAATAGACAGGTTAAGACTGAGCTTCCAGAGTGTCCTGCAGATATTGGCGTTGCTTCGCAGAGTTCGCAAGGGGTTTTATTGCTCTCCGATGGCAGTGAATGCAGATACTAACGTTACACTACAAACAAACTATTTAAGTTAATTCCTAAGTGCGTCAAGTGCATTGCGGTATAAGTTGAACGTGTTTGAAACTTAAGGTTTAAAGCAAGAGCTAAAGAAGCAATTGTCCATTGATCTGATGATGAAACGGTTGGTTGTCAAATGGGATGGATCACAATAAACTCAAACTAACCATAATAAATTTGTATTAAACCCGTTAGTCCGTGGTACCTTGGAGTTCTAGTTAAAGATTGTCAAAGCGTGTAGTGAACAGTTTGTAAATATATCTATACATAGGCATATATACGCCGTTGAATCATGTGATATTTACATCGGCAACATAACTGGAACAGAGTCCAGCGCTTATTACGTGGAGTGTCAGTGGGGTGAGATTTAAACAAGGAATTATCAGTGGTTATGGCGATTCTTACGCGAGTAGCAAAGTGATGACTGGTAAGGTTTCTTCGAGTGCGCAGGTTATACTTCATGGGTAAATGCTTTCACAGATGGCTGAGTAATCACTCTGTCTTTTGTTCGAAACTGCTAATAAAGAGCGGGTTTGGTGCTTTGCTTCTCTTGATAGTGTTTGTT
>CAZQKJ010000037.1:0-16831 GCA_964593315.1 uncultured Granulosicoccaceae bacterium | reverse complement strand
CTGATTTGTAATCAGCCGGTCGGCGGTTCGACTCCGTTCACCAGCTCCAATAGATACAGATACTTAGGCCATCGTTATGCGATGGCCTTTTTATTTGAGTCACCAATGTGGGTTTTGAATTCAATTACGGCGCGGTGATGGTGGTATTGGTGAGCTAAATAACAGGCCATCGATGTGTTCATGGAAGTCGTCGTTTATGTGGTTGCTCAAGGCATCCAGAACGAAATCTATTCCCTCACGTCGAGCTGGTTTGCAGCTGTTACAAAGTCACTATCGCCTGATATAAGAATTATCTGATCAACCATGTTCTTGAGCGCTCGCAAGGCGATGTCTAAACCTATTTTTATGTCGACACCCTTTTGCCGAAATTGAAGCGTCACGTCGGTATCTGAAATTTCCGTAGATGAGTCCTTGCAGAGCTCTTTGGTTTTTCCTTCAGATAAACTCCACTTTGGATTTGATGCCATGCGGTCCAGCCGTAATGCGACCTTCCGTTTCTTTTTTAACTCCGTATGCAATCCTGTTCGGAATACTGCAGTTGTAGAGGTAGCGTAGGTAATCTGCTTGCCTGACACAGGGTTTGTGTTGCCTTTATTGTTTTCGATGAATGATTCGAGTTCGTTGAGATATTCAAGCAGTGAGCGATGCATGGTCGGGCGGCCAATCCAGCAGTCACTTTTAAGACATCTTGTGATAGCGCCAGGTTAGCGTGATCGGTGTAAAAATCGAACTGGTTCGATAGCGTTCAAGCCACAACTGGTTCTTTTTTAGGAGTTTAGCTCTTTTAATCTAACTTCGGACTTCACGATGATATTTGCAATCGAAATATTTATCGAACAAAATTGATTGTGTTCGATAAAATCGAACCCTCCCATTTCACCTGAGGCCGGCGATTATGAGTACGATTCGGGACGTCGCGCGTCGTGCCGGTGTATCAAGTTCCACCGTGTCGTTGACTTTTAATGACAGTGATCGAGTAAGCGAAGAAACAGCCAGGAAAGTTTGGGCTGCAGCGCGCGAACTAGGCTATAGCCCAAATCCGTTGGCGCAAAGTCTTAAGCGAGGTCGAACAAATCTGATCGGAATGGTTGTAGGTGAATTATCTAATCCGTTTTTTACCATTCTTCTGCGAGAAATCGAACAGCTGGCGAGGCAAGCAGGATTCGATGTCCTTGTTGCGCAATCAGGGGCTGATCAGGAGCGGGAGCTCAGCGTGTTAAATCATTTGGCTTCACTGCGCGTTGCCGGCATATTACTTTTTCCCCACGGCAGCGGGCCTGAATACGTTAACCAGCTTAAAGCAATCGAAACTCCGATTGTCACGGTCGATCATAAGGTTGACCATACCGAGTTTGATTTTGTCTGTTCTGATAATCGGCTCGCTGCCTCTATATTGACTGAGCATTTGCTGCGCCTTGGCCACACTCGCATAACCCAGATTTCCGGCCCTCCTCATCTTTGGTCTGCGGTGGAGCGTGTCGTGGGTTTTAAAAACACGATGGCTTCTTCCGGTATTGAAGAGGTCGATATTGTCAATGGCGGTTATGTTACTGACCTGGCTTACGATGAGACAATGGTGCTACTGACGCGAGAGAATCCCCCCACTGCAATTTTGGCTGCAAATAATCTGATGGGATTGGGTTGTCTGTCAGCTATGCAGGATTTGGGATACAAGTGCCCGGACGATATTTCTTTGGTTGCTATAGACAACCTTCCCTGGAGCGAAATATTTCACCCGAACTTAACCGTTGTTGCTCAGAACCAGCAAGAGCTTGCGCAAAAATCTATTAATTTTTTGCTTGATCGAATTGACGCTGACAATCCGTTTACCGGTGCGGGAAGAGAATCAGTACTGATGCCGAAGTTTGTACTTGGAAACTCCACTCAACGTCTTTGAAAGAACGATGTTAGCTGGATTGCAGTGTTTGCTCTGCAGTATCGTTGTTGTCTAAGGCCGGTTCGTTTGTCAGGGTCTGAATGTCGGGGTTGTTCGAGGTATCTGTTTCCGTGTTGCTGGAAGTGTTGTCTGAGTCTGTATCGCTTGCATTGTTAGTGGAGTCAGAAGTGTCGGTTATGTTTCCCGCATCAGTGGTATTGCTATCGGCATCCGGGTTATCGATAGTAGTGTCAGGATCGCCTGTAGTGTTATCGGTATCCGAATCATTGTTGGTGTTGTCGCTATCCGGAATATTGTTGGTGGTAGAGTTTGGATCGAGAGCGTTGTTATCTGAGTCGGGAACACCTGTGATGTTATCGGTATCCGGCTCGGTGGTAGTGTTGTCACTATCCGGATTATTGTTGGCGGTGGAGTCTGGATTGTTAGTGTTGCTATTGGAGTCGGGATCACCAGAGATGTTATCCGCATCCGGCTCGGTAGTGGTGTTGTCGCTATCCGGATTATTGTTGGTGGTAGAGTTCGGATCGAGAGCGTTGTTATCTGAGTCGGGATCACCTGTGCTGTAGTCGGTAACAGGCTCTGTGGTGGTGTCGCTATCGGGATTATTGTTAGTGCTAAAGTCCGGATCGATAGTATTGCTATCAGGGGCGGGATCATCAGTGATGTTGTCGGTATCCTGTTCGGTGGCAGGGTTGTCGCTATCCGGATTGTTGTTGGTGGGAGTAACGTTTGGGTCGATGCTGTCGCTATCGATGTCCGGGTCTGATGTGTTAGGTGCAGGGTTATCTTCTGAAGGTATTCCGCCCGGTACTACAACACCCGGCAGTAACGCGTAAGCATCGTGTAATCGGGTAGGGACCAATCCGTCGCATTGCTCATAAAAGCCAATAGATCCTGGTGTTCCCTCTGCCCATTGTCTGATGCCTGAGTCTGTAACTTCTGCAAACGCGTTGATTGGCATGGGACCGTGGTAGAAACCGAACTCGTCTACACCCCAGTCGAACTGTGCTTCAATATTGATGGCGCCGTTGGAATAAGTGAATCTGCCGTTGCCGTCCTGATAGTGTTCATAGCTATAGATCTCGTCGCTTTCGCAGGTGACGCACTGATCTTCAGGTTCTGTCGGGTCGACAACGTAGCCGTTGCAACCCGTTAGAACCTGGCCGGTAAAATCGGATAGCTGCCACTCTACACGCTGAAGATTGATCGGGTCACCACTGCGTGGATCGAACACAGGAGTCGGGCCTGCGTCGGTAAAGCCCGGGCTTATTGTGCACGAGGCTTCCTGCTCCCATCCCCATCCGTCACCATCGGGATCACTGGCGCTGGTAATGCACACTTCAGCAGCGAGCAGATTGCTTGTACTTACTGCGAGAGTGACGCCCAGGATAGATTGAGTGATAACTGCAGTTGTTTTCATCAGTTTCATTGTAGTTATCCCGATTAGTAGACGTACTTGGTGGCTATGCGATCACTGATTGTTCTGAGCGCACTGCCGCTCCAGTGAACCCCGTCTTTGGTCGGTTGATCTGACGCGGGTACCCAATCGGTTAACGGGTCGCCATCACTACCCAGTTCGCGAACTTTCAGGTTGATGCTTGATTTTTTTGTCTCTTGCGCAATGAATTGTCCCGAGTTCGCATCGAACCATGGTCTTTGTCGGAGACGTGAAATTAAATCGTTGAGTTTTAAAAACCACTCAACTTCGTTGCCGTGATCGGCTTCACCCTGTGACCACGCAATCAGGTCAACTGTAGGTCGGCCAAGAGATGCCAGTGCAGTTTGCACAGTGGCATTGACCAGTTGATCTGCAATGCCATTAGCATCCCACCATCTGATTGGCTTACCGGCTGTACCAGTGGGTATCACTGCCACTTTACGAGCCGGGTCTCGTTCTACGATATGCTTAGCGATTTGAAATGCCGGGTGATTAGAGCAGATACCGCCGCGCCACGGAAACCAGGCTTTCTGCCACATCTGCGTACACAGGTTGCCTGTTTGCCAGTCATCGAACTGAGTCCAGACTATGATGCGTGAGTCCGGGCTGTCCTGATTTAAGTCAACCTGAGTATTCTCACCTAGTGCATTGGATTGCCCCATCATTAAGATGACGTCTGTAACACCGCTGATATCTCCCTGTGGAATTGTGTAGGTGACTGTGCAGGTTTGCGCACCGTCCCAACCAAAGCCGTCGCCATCAGGGTCGTCACAGACATAGTCAGTTGCCTGGCTGGTTGAACTGCCGGTCATGGTGACGGTTGGTTGTGCGCTGCAGGTTTGTGTGCCGTCCCACCCGAAGCCGTCGCCATCGGGGTCAACACAGACGGAAGTTTCTGCTGTGGTAGAGGGTGAGACCAGGCATGTTTTGGTGCCATCCCACCCAAAGCCGTCACCGTCCGGGTCTTCGCACATAAAATCATTTGATAGAGATGTTGTAGGGCCTGCAACACCGACTGTGGGTTGTGCGCTACAGGTTTGTGAGCCGTCCCACCCGAAGCCATCGCCATCGGGGTCAACGCAGACAGAAGCGTCTGCGGTGGCAGCTGGTGAGACCAGGCATGTTTGAGTGCCATTCCAGCCGTAGCCGTCGCCGTCCGGATCAACGCAGGTATAGGTTGCTAAACTATTGTTTGGGCTGGTTGAAGCAGAGTTGATAAGGCAGGTTTTTGTGCCGTCCCATCCAAAACCATCACCATCCGGGTCGACGCAGTTTGTATTGAGTTGCGTGGGAACCCGGCAGCTTTGACTGTGTTCCCAACCCCAGCCATCTCCATCAGAGTCTGAATCACTTTGCTGGCAAAACGGGTGGGTGGTTTGAGCGATGCTGATGCTGGTAGTAGCTACAACGATAAACGGTAGTGCCAGTACTGGAGCTATAAGTCGGAACATTGATGTTTAACCCTTAAATCTACGGCTCCTCGAAATATAGGTAATGTGTTGCGCCGTTACAACGTCATGACATAATATTTCATAGTTCGAATACAAACTGTAATGTTTATTATTCATCGTGTTATGGAGTTGTAGCGATAGCAGCAGGACCTTAAGGCTTTTCGATACACAGGTTTTATGCGTGCCAGCTGCTTGCTATAAGACGCAATAAGTCACTAACTACTGACCCTTCCAATGCGGTTTACGCTTGTTTAGAAAAGCGTCCATTCCTTCTCTGAAGTCAGCGCTGGTGTAACACGAGATGATCAGGTCATCTCCTTCAATTTCAGATGCTTTTACGCGTAACCTGCGCAAGCCTTCTTTTGATGCTGCTATTGTTAGCGGCGCGTTGTCTGCCATTTGTTCGCATAGTTCGTGTGCTCGAACTAATGGATCTGCGACTGATTCATTGATCAGATTGATGGATCGGGCCTCGTCAATTTTAATCAGTCGAGATGTCATTAAAATTTCACGGGTGCGAGCGGTGCCAAGTAAAGTGGTCAAGCGTGACAAGTTTGCTATGGACAGACAATTACCCAGTGTGCGCGCAATTGGAAATCCAAACTTAAGATCATCACTGGCAATGCGTATGTCGCAACAGGCTGCAATTGCAGCACCACCGCCGGTGCAGGCACCGCGAATAGCTGCCACGATAGGAATAGGCACTGATTCGAGTACACCAAGTACCCGATCCATCGTTCTTTCGTAGCCGATTGCATCTTCCTTGGTACGAAAATTTTTAAATCGTGAAATATCGGTGCCTGCGGCGAATGCCTTGTCTCCGGCACCCGTGATGATTAAAGATCGGAGGTCGACTTTGTTGTCGATAATAGATTCGCAAATCTCGGCCAACGACTCATACATTTCGAATGTCAGAGCATTTCTGGCTTGCGGACGGTTAAAAGTAATTAACCCCGTATCTCCGTGGCGTGTAAAGATAAGCTCTTCGGTTGAATACTGTTTGTCGGCCAATGGTTTTTCCCAAAGTTAAACCACAATGCAAAGTGATTGCTGATAATGCTGTTAGCCAGATGCTATTAGCCAGATGCTATTAGAGAGTGCCATAGACTGCAAATTTGTGCTCGTAACTGTATCGGATACTTTTCAGACAATATGTGGCTTCACGCTTACGGTTATACTGTGGTTACGCTGCTGTAAATCGATGACTTGTTACTCTTACTGACCGCCTCCGTGAACACAACCACCAGATCAATACCACCTATGCTGGCTGGCGCTTTGGTTCTGGGTTTGTGCGTTGTAATGACAGCCTTGAGTCGGGGGGCGGGTGAGACCTTTAGTGTGTTTTTGTTGCCGGTGGGTGATCACTTTGTGTGGGAGCGTGCGTCGGTCGCTTCGATCTACTCTGTGTACATGGTCAGTGTTGGTGTCGGGTCACTTTTTTCCGGTATGACGTTTGATCGTTTGGGTGCACGCTTTAACTACCTGTTTGGAACACTGGTACTGGCTGCGGTTTACAGTGTTGCAGGCTCACTCTCGCAGTTGTGGCAGTTTTATTTAGTGCTGGGGATCGGTGGTGGTATCGGGGCATCGATGATTGGTCTGGTGCCTACCCAGAGCCTGGTGTCTCGCTGGTATAACAGACGATTATCTACAGCGCTATCAGTGGGCTACGCGAGTCAAGGTCTCGGCACATTGATGTTGGTGCCGCTTATGCAAATTTTTATCGAACGAGTCGGTTGGCAATCAGCTTATCAATATCTTGGCTGGGGCTTTGTATTGGTGTTTCTTTTTGTGTTGCTTCTGCCGTGGCGTGTGATGGAGGCGGGGGCACCGGATAATCCGCGTAAATCACCCGGGGGGCGATCACCCGGTGGTATAAGCCTGCGTGAGGCATTGCGTACCAGAGCATTCTGGGCTTTCTTTAGTATCTTCGGCACTACTGCAATCGGTATCTTTGGGGTGGGTCTGCAGTCAGTGGCCTACCTTATTGAGCGCGGTTATTCGGATCTTGAAGCGGCATTGGCTTTTGGGGTAGTCGGGACCTTGAGCTTCGCAGGCATGGTGCTTACCGGTATTGCTGCCGAGTTCTGGCCCAGACATCTGGTGGCAAGCGTCAGTTACACGCTGAGCCTTGCTGGTATAGCAGCTCTTGCGTTACTGCAAGTGAGGGTCAGTCCGATTTTATTGTTGGTATATATTATTGGTGTTGGTTTGTCATCAGGTGCGCGTGGTCCGATTATCACCACTTTGATGGCAGTACTATTTTCTGGAAGGGGTCTCGCCTCTATATACGGTGCTGCGAATCTTGGCCAGGGAGTTGGAGCAGGTATCGGTGCGATTGTCACCGGATTGTTATTCGATCTAACGGGAAGCTATAACGCGGGCTTTGTTTTTTGCGCAATTTCTTTGCTGAGCGGCTTGACCTTGTTCTGGGTCATACCTGAAATCCGTCACGCGGACACACACTCGGTGTAGGCCTGGTTTTTTATTCTCGCCCCTATCTGGCCTTATTACTCGGCCTGGATACCTGGCCTTATCGGCGGCTACTTGGCCAGTTACATGCCAATGGTCCGCGTCAATCGTTTCGCCGCGTGGTTTGTTTGTGAAATTCGTCAGCATCAAGGGCTTAGGCTTTCAGGCGCATCTTGGTTGGCAATATTGATTTATTGAAGTTAATCATGCTCCGTTTGAGCCGCTCAGATGGTTTGGGAAGTGCCACAGTTTGTTGATTCCGGGCGCCTGTGAGCGTGTTGGAAAAAATCGATAAAATTTGTTTACAAATTTGTGAGCCAGCCTCTAAGAACTGTCCGCTTTGATACTAGTCATATCCGGTACAATTTAGCTCTTCTCTCACAGGTAACGTAATGTTAAAAAAGTATATGGCTCTGGCGGCGCTGCTGGTCTCTGTAGGTGCTACCGCGACCAGCAACAGAATCGATATCGGCAACTTCTCCTCCAGCGATCTTGATGGTTGGGAAGATCAGTCGTTCGTCGGACACACCATGTACTCGTTTGCCAATGGAGACAGAGGTACGGTGCTGAGTGCAGTCAGTAAAGGCTCTGCGTCAGGCATTGGTAAAAGAATGAAGATCGATCTGAACAAAACTCCATACGTTAACTGGAGTTGGAGAGTGGACAAAGGTCTGGCTGCATTGAATGAACGTTCCAAGGCCGGTGATGACTATGCGGCGCGTTTGTATGTGGTGAAGTCCGGTGGTGCCCTGGTTTGGAATACCAAAGCAGTAAACTATGTATGGTCTGGTAATCAGAAGCGTGAACAAGCCTGGCCCAACGCATTCAGGCCAAAGAACGCTGTGATGGTTGCAGCTCGAGGCGCTGATGATGAAACGGGAGTTTGGGTACACGAAAAGCGTAACGTCAAAGAAGACTTTCAGAGGTTGTTTGGAAAAAATATCAGTTCGATTGACGCGATTGCGATCATGACTGATACCGACAACTCCGGTATGACTGCGAAAGCGTCATATGGTGATATCTATTTTACTGCAGAATAAACGGCAGTATGATCTTAACCCGGGCTCGCACTAGGAGCGGGCCCGTTAACGCAGGCACGTTTAAGCAGGTTGAGTACGCTGGATACTCACAACGACATTAGTTTTATACATCCCTCCTATCTACCTTTTCAAACCATTGTGTTCACTTTTCGGATAAATCGTTTGCCGGAAACTGCGGCACCACAAATTCGATCAGTTCTGCTAATACCTCCTCTACAGCGCGGCTGGAGAACCGGATATTGAAAGTAACGTGATTAACGTTAATTTTTCTTAGCGCCTCGAGATGCTCAATTAGAGCATTGCGTCCAAGCCGGTAACCCAGGTGAATAGGTGTGGCATGGGCGTCTGGGTCTTTCGTAAGATCTATATACAAAGACTGTGAAAACGGTTTCCATGTTTGTGCCGTATTGGCGAGTGCGTTTTGCCACTGTGCCAACACAGTGCGTTGCTGCGCCACGGGTCTCGGATACATTAACCAGCCATCGCCATGAGTGGCAATCCACTCAACAGACTGGCGGCTATTACCGGTAATAAATTGGGGCATGTCACCGGTTACGCACTTGGGTAAAAGGTCAACTTTACGTGCGTAAACTGCTTGATGGTTATCCCAGTTATCCGGTCGGTGCGATACCACCCGTATCAGTTCAACTGCATCGCGAAATGCCTGATCACGCTGTTCAAATGGAACATTGTAAGCCGAGTACTCGACGGGTCTGTCACCTGAAGCCACGCCGAGTATCAGTCTGCCATCGGAGAGTTGATCGACAGAGGTAGCAGCCTTGGCAATATCCAGTGGTGATCTCAATGGTAGAATAATTGAGCCGGTACCCAGTGCTATGCGGGTGGTTTGTGCGGCAACATAGCCCAGCCAGACCCATGGGTCGAACATTTGTCCGGCATCACCAAAGCCCGGGTCAAGCAGTGGTACATCCCGACACCAAACCGCGGCGAATCCACCGTCTTCAACACGACGTATTAACTTTATTTGATTGTGCATCTCGGGTACCGGGCTTTGATAAGCCTCGATAGGTACGCCGATCCCCAGGGTTAACCTGTTTTCTGCATATACGCTGTGAAAACCGCGGCCAAAGTTGCGCTCAGTCATTGTCACTGAAGTCTATATGAATATGGTTGCCGTCTGGATCGTGCAAGTTATATTGCGCAATTTTCAGGCTGGCTATTTCACCGACTCTGAAGGGTTCGTTAATCTGTTTGAGTTTTTTATCAAAGGCTGCACGCCCGGTCGCTTTAAATGCGAAGTGCTCGAGCTTTAACGCGCTTTCGCTACCGACACCCGGATCTCCGTCTACCTCTACTAAATGTACGACCGGGTCATCCCCAATGTACAGCCAGGCACCATCGAAAGAGAATGCGGGCCGTTCTCCGTGACGCATGCCCAGTACGTCAACGTACCAGTCGATCATAGTCCGGAGCTGCAATGTACGCACGTTGACGTGATCGAGTTTACTCAGCATGGAGAAGCTGCCTTGTTGTTGGTTTACCTGGAGTGTCAATCGCTATTCGGGGAAGTCCTGAAGGATATCAGGGTTCACGTTCAAAGCCCGCTGCATTATCACCGTATCGACCCACTGACCAAGTTTGTAGCCAGTTGCCTCAATTGTACCCACATGACTAAAACCCAACGCGCTGTGTAGTGCGATTGAACTAGCGTTTTCAGTATCACCGATGATGGCAATCATTGTACGCCAGTTGCCACTCTCACAAATTCTGATCAGCTCGCCTAGCAAAGCTCTGCCGACGCCTGATTGTCTATGGTCTGGTGCAACATAGATGGAATTTTCTACTGTGTGTCGGTATGCGGGTCTGCTTCGATACGGGCCTGCATAGGCATAGCCTGCAATGTTATTGTCTATCGTTGCGACAAGATAGGGGAATCCGGCTTGTACGATACGTTGCCGTCTTTCACCCATTTCTATCTTGTCGGGTGGCCTAAGCTCAAAGGATGCAAGTCCTGTTAGAACTTCGTTTTTATAAATACGGGTAATAGCGCCTATGTCCTGATGACTGGAGTGCCGGATGTCTGGGTTGCGGTTCATGACTGGCTTAGCGGTCAGTTAAAATAAGATATTGTATCGTGCTGACAGTGACACTTCATCGCCGTAATCGATTGCTGCCCGGACAATACCTGGAAATTGTCGTTGCAGAGAAAACACAAACGATATTTCTGTATATACACCGTGAAGTATGCGCGATATGCTGCTGGAGCACCTAAGTGTGGCCGTCATACCTGTGTTTAAGACTTATCTCTGTCCTGAATCTCAGGATGATTGCCGCTTTTTATCTATCAGGAGAGAAAAATGACGCGATCAGCCAAACTGTTGTTATCTGCATTGATGTCACAGGCACTGCTTGTTGGTACTGCGAACTCAGAGGGACACATACCTGCCGGTGTGAAGCTCGCAGATGATCAGACATTTACTTATCGCATTCTGGATGAATTCACATCTGTTGATCCTCAAGTGGTTGAAGATGTGACCGGTGCGGAGATTACTCGTGATCTATTTGAGGGTTTGATGAACCAGGACGCTGACGGTCGGCTGGTGCCAGGTGTGGCTACAGGCTTTAAAGTTAATGATGACAATACAGTGTATACCTTCACTCTGCGTGACAACGCTAAGTGGTCGAATGGAGATCAGGTTACGGCTCACGATTTTGTCTATGCATGGAGGCGTGCTGCTGATCCGGAACTTGCATCACCTTATCAGTGGTTTATCGAGTTGATGTCACTCAAAAATGCAGGTGCAATTATTAAAGGTGATCAGGCAGTAGATACACTGGGTGTAAAGGCGATTGATGATCTGACCTTCGAGGTGACACTGTCTGCATCGTTGCCTTATTTTCCTCAAATGACCACTCACTCAACCACCTTTCCGGCACCTAAGTCAGTGATTGAAGAACATGGGAAAGAGTGGACAAAGCCAGAAAATATAGTCTCAAATGGTGCTTATGTACTAACAGAGCATCTGCCCAGTGAGCGCTCTGTGCGTGAGCGCAACCCGATGTACTGGGATAACGAAAACACCACCATTGATAAAACCGTAGCGCTGGTTATCAATGATGAAAATGTAGCCCTTACCCGTTACCTTGCAGGTGAGCTGGATCGCACTGAAGTGCCAGCCGGGCAGTTCCCGCGGTTAAAAAAAGAAAATCCGAATGAGGCTGTCAGCTTCCCGCGTCTGTGTAACTACTACTACACATTTAATTTAAGCGACTCCGGTCCTGAAGCCTTCAAAGACGTTCGAGTCAGAAAAGCGCTTGCGCTTGCGGTGGACCGTAAGATTATTACTGAAAATGTGCTCGCTGGTGGTCAGCCTGAGGCCTACACCTTTACGCCTGCGGCGGTGGCTGGCTTTGCACCACCGACCACTGAAATGGCTGAAATGACCCAGGCTGATCGAGATGCAATGGCCTTAGAGCTTTTGGCAGAAGCGGGATTTAGCAGCGACAATCCACTGAGTTTTGACATGGTGTACAACACCTCCGAAGCGCATAAGAAAGTGGCTGTTGCTATGAGCCAGATGTGGAAACAGAAGCTCGGTGTGAAAGTTAATCTTGCCAATATGGAGTGGAAGGTTTTTCTTGAAACTCGAGGCAATCAGGATTTTCAGCTTGCCCGAGGTGCCTGGTGTGGTGACTATAACGAGGCCTCTACATTTTTGGATCTGCTGGACACTGATTCCGGATACAACGATGGCAAGTTCAGTAACTCGGAACTTGATGGCATGCTGGCACAGGCAAAGAGCAGCAGCGACGCGGCAAGTTTGTACACCAAAGTAGAGGAAATCATTGCCACAGAAATGCCGGTCATACCGGTGTATCACTACGCCGGTGTTTATATGATGGATAGTGATGTCGGTAACTGGCCAGTCAATAACGTAGAGCAAAACTGGTATTCAAAAAACCTCTACAAGATAGCTGAGTAGCGAAAACTTCAACTACCTTGCGATCGGCAGGGTAGTTAACCTGCACTGATGCTTTCTTATACTGTAAGGCGAATACTATTTGCCTTTCCCACAATACTGATTCTGGTGATTGCCAGTTTCTTTCTGATGCACGCGGCACCTGGCGGGCCTTTTACCAGCGAGCGCCCGTTGCCACCGGAGGTGCTCGCCAATATCGAGGCGAGGTACGGACTTGATCAGCCTCTCTGGAAGCAACTATGGGACTATCTGACCAATGTGATACTGCGTTTTGATTTCGGCCCGTCTTTTGTTTTTAAAGACCGTGACGTCAATGACATTATTGCTCAGGGATTTCCAATCTCTTTAACTTATGGCTCCTTATCGTTTTTAGCGATCACGTTTTTTGGGGTGTCTCTGGGTGTGATTGCTGCGATAAGACATAACTCCTGGATTGACTATCTGGCAGTGGGCCTGGGGGTGCTGGCTCAGGCGCTGCCTAATTTCATTATGGGGCCGATTCTAATATTAACCTTCACATTGTGGCTTGGGTGGCTACCCGGAGGTGGCTGGAATGGTGGTCAGGTACAGTATCTGATCATGCCTGTTATTGCGTTATCTACCTCATATCTTGGCTCCGTGACGCGTATCACTCGTTCTTCAATGCTGGAGGTGCTTAACTCTAATTTCATTCGTACCGCAAAGGCTAAAGGGTTGCCGGAGCGCACGATTGTTTGGCGACATGCTATGAAGCCAACGCTACTGCCGGTGATTTCTTATCTGGGACCTGTATTTGTATACGTATTAACCGGATCAGTGTTTGTTGATATCTATTTTTCAACCGGTGGTCTTGGAAAGTCTTATGTCAGTTCGGCGTTGACGCGCGATTACTCTGTATTACTCGGCGTGACGATTCTTTATGGTGTGTTAACCGTGTTGGTCAATTTATTAACTGACATCGCGTACGCCTGGTTTGATCCCAAGATCCGATACTGATGTTTTTTAGCCGATCAAAAAAAGCTGAAGCACAGGCGATGGATATCGCAGATCAATCAGTGGTGGGCGGACGCTCACTCACTCGCGATGCTATTGATCGGTTCCTGCGCAACAGAGCGGCAATTGTCTGTGTAGTCTTGCTTTCTTTGATTGTGCTGTTTGTTTTAATCGGTCCACACATAGCGAAATGGAATAACGAAGACATCGACTGGACTGCACTGGGTGATATCGCTGTGTTGGGCGCGCCCTCTATTGAGAGTGGGCATTATTTCGGCACCGATGAGCTTGGTCGGGATCTCTACTCACGCACGATTCAGGCAACCGGTACTTCGCTAGCAGTCGGCTTAATCGGTACTGCGATGGCCTTGCTACTCGGTACTGCCTGGGGAGTGTTTGCGGGATATTTCGGTGGTCGTACCGATGCGGTTTTGATGCGTATTGTCGATGTGCTGTTGGCAATTCCTTTGACGCTGGTTGTGATTTTAATTCTGGTGGTGGCAGGGCGTTCCCTGATCACGCTCTTTGTGGCGCTTGGGGCATTTTCCTGGCTCACTATGTCACGCATTGTGCGAGCACAGACTCTGGCTTTGAAAAATCGAGAGTTCATTGAGGCAGCGCGTGCTGGTGGGGTGTCGGAAATGATGATTATATTTCGCCACGTATTGCCTAACCTTATCGGCGTGTTGATCGTATACGCCTCATTGTTGATCCCTGAATTAATTTTAGCTGAAAGCTTTATTTCGTTTCTGGGTCTGGGCATTTCAGAGCCGTATACATCCTTGGGCGTTTTAATCAGTGAGGGGGCAGGAACGATGGGGTACGGTACACTGTGGCAGTTGCTGTTTCCGTTGTTCTTTTATGTCGCCATTATCTTCACCCTGTTTTTTATTGGCGATGGGCTGCGAGATGCGTTCGATCCGAAGGATCGTTAAGCCATGAATGTACTTTCAGTCAAAGACCTACGCGTTGCATTCGAAACATCCGATACTGTGGTCAAAGCGGTTAACGGCGTATCGTTGCGTATTGATCGTGGAGAGTGCCTGGGTATTGTGGGTGAGTCAGGTTCCGGTAAAAGTCAGCTGTTTCTGGCTGCGATGGGGTTGCTCGCAGGCAATGGTGTGGCAACCGGTTCGGTTAAACTCGGAGAAAAGGAAATTCTGAACGCGTCGCCGGTCACGCTGAACCATATTCGTGGCAATGATGTCGGGATGATTTTTCAGGATCCGCTCACAGCGCTGACACCGCACTTGAAAATTGGTGCGCAGATGGCTGAAGTTCTGCGAGTGCATCGAGGCATGCGTGGTGCAGCAGCGCGTAAGCATTGCCTGGAGTGGCTGAGTCGGGTTCGAATATCGGATGCTTCGAGCAGGCTAAAGCAGTTTCCTCACGAACTGTCCGGTGGTATGCGCCAACGTGTGATGATTGCAATGGCAATGGTGTGTGAGCCGAAACTATTGATAGCAGATGAGCCTACTACAGCGCTCGATGTAACAGTACAGGCCGAAGTACTCGATTTAATGGCTGCTATGAAAACTGAACATCAGACTGCCATTGCTTTGATTACCCACGATATGGGGGTAGTCGCGAGAATGTGTGATCGCGTACAGGTAATGCAGCGTGGAGAGTTTGTCGAACAAGGTGAGGTGGAGAACATTTTCTCGAACCCCAAACACGATTATACCCGTCACCTGTTGGATGCCATGCCGAGGATTGACACACCGAAGGCGAGTAGAGAATTCAAAGGGGCTGAAACAATACTTGATGCCACTGATATAAAAGTGCACTACCCGTTTAAAATCGGTGGTGCAATTTTTGGTCGTACCGTACCACTAAGGGCAGTTGATGGAGTGAGTTTTAATTTACTCAAAGGTGAGACTCTCGGCATTGTTGGTGAATCCGGTTGTGGTAAGTCAACAATCGCCCGCGCAGTGTTGAAGCTGATTCAGATAAACGCGGGTTCGGTGAGCTGGTTAGGAACTGAGCTAGGGTCGCTTGATCGTTATGCAATGAAGCAGGTACGCAAAGACCTACAGATTGTATTTCAGGATCCATTGGCGAGTTTAAACCCGCGCATGACAATAGCCGATTCTATGGCTGAACCGTTGCGAACTTTCAATCCCGGTCTTACAAGGCGCGAGCGTCAGGCAGAAGTGAGTCACATGATGCAACGGGTCGGGCTTGATCCCTCCATGGCAAATAGATATCCACATGAGTTGTCGGGTGGTCAAAATCAGCGTGTCGGTATTGCGCGTGCGATGATCAATCGTCCAAAGATGATCGTGTGCGACGAGGCGGTCTCTGCACTCGATGTATCAATTCAGGCGCAAATTATCAGGTTGCTAAAAAGTTTACAGGCAGAGTTCGGTATGTCCATTCTGTTTATATCTCACGATTTATCAGTAGTGCGGGAAATGGCTGACAGAATCATGGTGGTGTATCTGGGTCGCGTTGTGGAGCTCGCCAGCAGCATGGCAATTTGCAATACGCCTCGCCATCCATACACCAAAGCCCTGATTTCAGCCGTGCCTGTGCCTGATCCACAGGTAGAGCGAGCCAGAGAGCGACTGCAGCTGCCTGGAGAACTCCCTTCGCCTGTCGATCCGGGTGCATCATTGCGGTTTATGCCGAGCAAACTGGGCCAGGACTATACTCCGGCGCTGCGGGAAGTGTCAGATGGACACTTTGTTGCAGAGCACGATTCGCTGGAGATTATCCTCAAGAGTTAACACAGACAATGGTTGTCCGTGGTGTTGTTTTTGCACGCTATAGTGGATCGCCGGCAAATTGGGTCCAGTGTTGCTGCATCCGTTGGGATTGCTGATGTGGCTAAAGTTGTCAACTACCGCAAAAAATCTGTCTCTTCCGAACTGGTTGCTCTATTTGAATACAACAGACTGCGGAGATCGATCTGCATTTCGGTAGATAACGGTTGTTTCATGGCTTTGGTAATCAATTTATGGATAACACTTGAGTGATGGATTGGCCTCGGGATCGCCAACCGCTCAGAGCAGCGGTATGCTCGGCACGACTGTGGAAATATGTAAACCATGCCATTGTCATGCTTCGTTTGCTTATAAATCTGTTCAGGGTCTGTCATCCTTCGACACGTGCTGAAGGGCGTCGAAAGCACGGTGGAGCAGTTACAGGATGTCGTGTTGTTGATCAGTTAAAAGCGCCTCTCTCATGACTCTGTTAGTAAGCTTGAAATGATTCCAAATTCTCAGAAAAGTCTTGAAAACATCATCTATGTGGCAGCGGGTGGTTACCACAGCCTGGGCCTTCAACAAGATGGTGGCGTGGTTGGCTGGGGTTGCAATGCCTATGGGCAGACTGATGTTCCCGCCGGACTGGGCCGAATAACCGCAATTTGCGCAGGCCGCAGTCACAGCGTGGCTTTGACCAATGCCGGTCGGGTAGTGGCGTGGGGATGCAATCGCTTCGGGCAGACGGCAGTACCTGACTCTCTGGGTGATGTTGTGATGATTACTTGTGGCCGCAACCATAATGTTGCGCTGCGCAGCAACGGCACCGTGGTTGCCTGGGGCCACAACAAGTTTGAACAATGTGAAGTGCCCGCAGATCTCGTTAACGCCGTTAACGTCTGTGCGGGTGAGTAC
>CAZQKJ010000036.1:0-16844 GCA_964593315.1 uncultured Granulosicoccaceae bacterium | reverse complement strand
ATCACGTATGCAACACAGGTCACGAAAAAGTCATAGACGTTTCAGAATGCCGATTTGTGTTTTCGAGCGACACTTCTGTGTAAACCAAATTAACCTTAAGTGGTTTTAAGGAGTCAGTTCTAGATGGTTACACTTGTACATCTTTTCATTCCAATATCACCAGCCTACACCCCATTCATGAACAATTGCATTAAAATTATTATTGCTAAAAGTTCAGCACAGCATCACGACGCCCTCTGCTGAACAGCACAGCTGCTGTGAAACAGGCATACTGACTCCAGTCACTGCCATCTGGTTACCATTGTGGGCCATTCTTTACTGGTGCGAGCAGCGCCGGCAATTTTTCTACTACTGTGGTCCGGCGGGTTTACCGTCGCCAAGATCGGTATACACGATGCCGACCCGCTGACGCTATTGTCACTGCGGTACTTTTGCGTCTTGTTATTGCTGCTGCCCTGTTTTCTATTTATCAAACCAAAGCTGCCGGCAAGCTTGTCCCAGTGGGGTCATCTGGCCCTGGTCGGCTTCTTAATACAGGTGGTTTATTTTGGCACTGCATGGCTTGCTTTTTCACTGGGCGGATCAGCTGGCACGGTTGCGTTAATAACTTCGTTACAACCCGTGCTGGTTGCATTGGTTATACCCAGATTAGTCAATGAAAAGGTTTCTGTGATTCGTTGGATAGGGCTTGTACTCGGTTTATCCGGTACGATCCTGGTGATCTTTGGCACAAGCGTTGTTCAAATAATCAGTGCGCCAATATTGCTACTGTCGTTTGCGGCACTACTGGCTATTACCAGCGCTACGATCTGGGAAAAACGTTTCGGCTACGATCATCATCCACTAACCAGTAATACCGTTCAATACACTGTGGGCTTTCTATGTACACTGCCACTGGCTTACGTTTTTGAGCCGATGCAAATCAACGTGACACTGCCGTTTGTACTGGCACTGACCTATCTCGTCGTGTGCAACTCTATCCTCGCTATCAGCCTGTTATTGATGATGATCAGACGCGGTGAAGCCACCCGGGTTTCCGCACTGTTTTTTCTGGTCCCGCCGATGTCAGCTTTAATTGCATGGTGGATTCTGGACGAAAAAATGACACCGCTGGCGTGGCTGGGTCTTGCCATTGCCGCAGCCGGAGTCTGGCTGGTGTCACGCCAGCAGAACACAGAAAAATGACCCAATATCGAGCCAATCCGTCCGGTTGTAAAACACACCATCGACACCTCGGCATCTATATACTGGTGGGCCGCTGAAGTCTCAAGTCCGCTATGTCATTGAAAAATATCGTCGTCGAGAATGCGACTCAAAATAACCTTAAAAATCTCGATATAAAGATTCCCCACGGACAACTGGTGGTCATCACCGGAGTTAGCGGTTCCGGCAAGTCTTCACTCGCGTTCGATACTATATATGCAGAGGGTCAACGCCGTTACGTTGAGACTTTCTCGCCCTATGCCAGACAATTTCTGGATCGTATGGATAAACCCCAGGTGGATCGCATTGACGGCATACCCCCGGCAATTGCGATTGACCAGACCAACCCGGTGCGGACGTCACGCTCTACCGTCGGCACGATGACTGAACTGAACGATCATCTGAAATTACTGTTTGCAAGAGCCGCTCAACTCTACTGCCCGGGATGCGGCAGAAAAGTCGAACGCGATACACCGGATCAGATCACAGAGCTAAAGCTTGCCAATAACAACAGCGAGCGAGCCATGGTCACGTTCTCGGTCAAGGTTCCACAAAACTTCACTGCTGAAGAAATCGAAAACTGGCTGCAACGTCAGGGCTACACCAGAATTCATAAGCGTCGCAAAGATTCGATTGAAGTGATTCAGGATCGCTTTCGGCTAACAGAGGAAAGCCGCGGCAGAATCACAGAAGCGTTGGAGGCGGCGTTCAAACACGGACGTGGCAAAGCTCGTTGGTACCCACTGGATGCAGATCGAAAGCCCGGATGTGCAGAGCATTTTGCAGCGGATTTTATTTGCGCAACTTGTGATACCCAATTCAGAGAACCGACCCAAAGCCTGTTCTCTTTTAATTCACCGCTGGGGGCCTGTGAATCTTGTCGTGGTTTTGGGCGTACTATGGGTATTGATTATCAGCTGGTGGTGCCGAATGAATCATTGACCCTTGCAGGGGGTGCGATAAAGCCGTGGCAAACTAAAACCAATGAGATCTGCCAGAGAGATCTTATAAAATTTGCCAAAAAGCGGGATATCCCCACCCAGATAGCGTGGAAAAAACTCACTGCTAAGCAAAAAAAATGGGTGCTTGAAGGCGAGGGAGAGTGGGATGGCACTCATTGGTATGGGGTAAGCCGGTTCTTTGAGTGGCTTGAGTCCCGAAGTTATAAAATGCATGTTCGGGTGCTGTTATCGAAGTACCGTTCCTACACTCCCTGCACTACCTGTGATGGCGCAAGATTAAAACCGGAAGCGCTGTGGTGGCGAGTTGGAAATTCCAAAGTAGCAAACGCTGCACTTGCGCCAAAGGATCGATTTGTCCCAAAGGGCAACCAGCTACCGGTTGAAAAATTTAAAAAACTACCCGGCCTTATGCTTCACGATGTCATGCAGTTGCCTCTGCAGGATTGTCGTGACTTTTTTCTCAATCTTGACCTGCCATCACCACTGGATGAGGCAACAAAAATGTTGATGGAGGAGATCAATTCCAGGCTGCGTTACCTGAATGATGTCGGTCTCGGTTATTTAACTCTGGACCGGCAATCAAGAACCCTGAGTGGTGGCGAAGTACAACGCATTAATCTCACAACGGCTCTTGGCACTTCACTGGTCAACACATTATTCGTATTAGATGAGCCCAGTATTGGCTTGCATCCACGAGATATAGACCGTGTAATTGGCGTACTCAAGCGATTGCGTGACTCTGGCAACTCGTTGCTGGTGGTGGAGCACGATCCACAAATAATACTGGCAGCAGATAAAGTCATTGACATGGGACCCGGGCCCGGTAGTCACGGCGGAGAGATATCTTTTTTTGGCACTACCAAAAAACTCGTTACAGCAAAGCAGTCTTTAACATCTGATTACCTGGCACGGCGCGAAACACTGGATCGCAGAAAAACCAGTAAGCTTTCAAAGCAAGTGATAACAATCAAAGGCGCCTGCGAACACAATCTGAAAAATATCGACATTGAGTTCCCGATCAATGCGCTGGTTTGTGTGACCGGTGTCAGCGGCTCCGGCAAATCAACACTGATTCAGGATACTTTATATCGGGCACTTTGCCGCATAAAAGGCAAACCCACTGAAGTTGCCGGAGCGCACAAATCCATAACGGGCCATCAACATATTGATGAAGTGGTGATGGTCGACCAATCCCCCATTGGCAAATCTGCTCGCTCCAACCCGGTGAGCTATACGGGAGCCTTTGACGGCATAAGAAAACTATTTGCCGAAGACCCTGAGTCCAAACGCCGCAGCTACACTGCCAGCAGCTTTAGTTTCAACTCCGGTATGCGTTGCCCGGTCTGCTCCGGCAACGGATTTGAACATGTTGAGATGCAGTTCCTGAGCGATGTCTATTTGCGCTGCCACGCTTGCAACGGCAGCCGTTATCGTGAAGAGGTACTGGATATCAAGCTGGTACATCCGGTAACCGGTCAGGCCATCAACATTTCAGACACACTGGGCATGACAGTGGATGATGCTGTCGAGTTTTTCAAAGACTACAAACAGGTGAACAAAGCCCTTGAACCACTGATCGATGTAGGTCTTGGCTACCTCACACTGGGGCAGCCGGTACCCACGCTCAGTGGCGGCGAGGCACAGAGACTAAAGCTTGCAGCCCATCTGGCAAAGGCAAAAAAGTCCGCCCGCTCAAGCGAGGAAAAAAAGCTCTTTCTGTTTGATGAACCTACTACCGGGTTGCACTTTGATGACATCAAAAAACTGTTGTATGCCTTTGAGCAACTACTACAGGAAGGCCATTCACTGATTGTGGTGGAACATAATCTCGATGTCATCAGTAACGCAGACTGGATTATTGATCTCGGTCCGGAAGGTGGCGACAAAGGCGGTTCAGTTGTCGGCACGGGTAGCATTAAAAAGATAAAAACTCTAAAAAAGAGCCACACCGGCAGATCACTTGTCGAGTACGAAAGCGCTATAGACGAGTTCAGTCGCCCTGTGTTGAGCAATATTGCCGAGACACATGCGGTCTACAGCGACAAAGATATCAACGTGGTGAACGCTCGCGAACATAATCTTAAAAATATTGATGTACGTATTCCAAGAGATAAGTGCACAGTGATCACCGGTTTGAGTGGCAGCGGAAAGAGTACGCTTGCCTTTGACATTCTGTTTAACGAAGGACAACGCCGATACCTTGAATCATTGAACGCCTATGCGCGTCAGTTTGTACAACCGGCATCAAGACCCGATGTAGACGCAATCCTTGGTATACCGCCCACCGTTGCTATAGAACAGCGCACCAGTCGCGGTGGTCGTAAGAGCACGGTCGCCACAATGACTGAGCTCTATCATTTCATGCGATTACTGTTCGTAAAGCTCGGCACGCAGTATTGCCCTGACTGTGACAAACCGATTGAAGCACAAACACTGGAAGGCATACAGGATCAGATTAGTCGCCAACACAAAGGCAAAAAGGTTATTGTCCTTGCACCATTGATTGTATCGCGCAAAGGCTACTATACCGATCTTGCCAAATGGGCTGACAACCGGGGCTTTGACAGTCTGCGGGTAGACGGGAGTATCACACCGGTTGACCCATGGCCAAGGCTCGACCGTTTTAAAGAACACGATATCGATCTGCCGATTGGCGAGACCATGGTCAATGCACGCAATCAGAAAAAACTGGGAGAACTCATTCAGCGCGCACTGGACTATGGAAAAGGCGTTATGAAGATCGCGGTAATCGGCGCAAAAACCAAAGATACTTTATATTCCATCAAAAGAGCCTGTACAACCTGCGGCACCAGCTTTCCCGAACTAGATCCGCGACTATTCTCATATAACTCAAAGCATGGCTGGTGTGAGGACTGCTTTGGCACCGGCGTCTTTAGCGCAGAGTTTGATGAAGAGCAAACCGGTGAGGAAAACTACTGGCTGCAAGAGAACGAGGAAGACACCCTCTGTGAAAGCTGCGAAGGTCACAGACTGAACCCGGTGGCACTATCAGTCAAGTATCAGAAGCACAATATCGCAGCACTCAACGATATGTCTATCAGTCAGTCAAAAGCATGGTTTGGCAAACTAAAACTCAAAGGCCGTGATGCTGATATCGCGCGAGATATACTGGCTGAAATAAATTCTCGACTGGAATTTCTCAATCAGGTGGGACTATCCTACCTGACACTTGATCGGGCGGCCCCTACCCTGAGTGGCGGTGAAGCGCAGCGTATCAGACTCGCCTCTCAACTGGGTTCAAACCTGCAAGGCGTCTGCTATGTGCTTGATGAACCGACGATCGGATTACATTCAAGAGACAACCGGATGTTGCTGGATACGCTCGAAAGCCTTGGCACTAAGGGCAATACGATTGTTGTGGTAGAACACGATGAAGATACTATTCGCCGTGCCGATCATATTATCGATCTTGGTCCGGGTGCAGGCGTAGAAGGCGGCGAAGTAGTCGCTAAAGGCACTCTCAGGCAGTTACTAAAAAATAGTAGTTCTGTGACTGGCAAGGCGCTGGCAAAGCCCAAGTCTCACCCGTACTTTCCAACCAGGAAAAAAGATACAGGCACTATCAAAATCACTGGGGCCTGCCTGCACAACATAAAAAAAATAGATGCAAAAATACCACTGGGCAAACTGGTATCCGTTACCGGTGTTTCAGGCAGTGGCAAAAGTACATTGGTCCGTTCAGTTCTGGCCAATAACCTTAAAGCGTTACTGAGTAGCCAGAAGAAAAAAGGCAAAATAAAACTTCAGGGTGCAAGTGCCATCACCGGCTGGGAAAGTGTATCCAGGGTACTGGAAGTCGATCAGACACCCATCGGTAAAACACCACGCTCCTGCCCGGCAACCTACATCGGGTTTTGGGACAACATTAGACGAATCTACGCAGATGCCACAGAGGCGCGAGTTCGCGGTTATACCGCAAGCCGCTTCTCATTTAATGTATCTGAAGGCCGCTGTGCCAGTTGCGATGGCCAGGGCATGACTAAAATAGAAATGAGTTTCCTACCAGATGTGAAAGTGCCCTGTGAGGTTTGCAAGGGCGCACGCTTTAATTCAGAAACTCAAAGCGTACTCTACAAAGGCAAATCCATTGGCGATGTTTTGGGAATGAGCATTGAGGAAGCAGTAGAGTTCTTTTCAGCACACAAAAATGTTGCCCATCCATTGCAGCTGCTATGCGATACCGGATTGGGCTATCTTACCCTCGGACAGCAGAGCCCGACTTTATCCGGCGGTGAAGCGCAGAGAATCAAACTGGTCTCGGAGCTTGCAAAAGCCGGCACTGGAAAAGAAGATCGACGCGGTCGCAAACTAGCGCATACACTTTATGTATTGGATGAACCCACCGTCGGCTTGCACATGGCTGATGTGGACAAACTGATTAGCGTACTGCACCAGCTGGTTGAATCAGGTAACAGCGTCATTGTGATAGAACACAATCTTGAGTTGATGGCTAATTCGGACTGGGTAATTGATTTAGGACCTGAAGGTGGTGACGGAGGAGGTCGAATCATCGCGCAAGGCACACCAGACAAAATCGCAAAATCCAAAAGATCTCATACCGCACCGTTTCTGGCAAAATTACTAAGCCAATAGCTGCCAGGTGCACAATATATAGAATGCAGACTATGCTGGATACGCACTCAATCAGTGATGCTTTAGTCTGCTACCATGAAGCTCTTTAGCAAGAATCCAGCACATGTCCCAGTCTATTCAAAACAGTGATTCTGAAGTACTTGATAAAGCTATTGAGTGGCTGGACGCCGGCTTCAACGTAGAACTTGTCACAGTCGCCCGAACCTGGGGCTCATCACCTCGACCTCCCGGATCAATCGCGGCTGTCAGAAGCGATGGTCATTTGGTCGGCTCAGTGTCTGGCGGGTGTGTAGAGAAACAACTTGCAGTACGCATAGACAACACTGATCGGGCACGCGCATTCTCCCATGAAGTCAGTGATGACGAGGCACGCAGATTTGGTCTGCCCTGCGGTGGCCATCTTGAACTCGTGTTCGAAAATCTACATAGTTCCGACGAGCTTAAAACTATCCGCAAGGCGATACAGGATCGCAAGCGTCTGGCAAAAACCATTCAACTCAGTTCAGACAACACAGTCACTCTTGAAGAAGTAGACCGTTCAGTTGACTTTCACTACGACGGTGCATCCATACGCAAGGTGTTTGGTCCAGGGTGGCGTATGTTATTGATTGGTGGTGGACAGTTGTCTCGCTATGTTGCACAGTTTGCTCTGGCGCTGGACTACGAGGTGATCGTATGTGAACCGCGAGAAGAATACGCCAGCAGCTTTGATCTTCCCGGCTGCCAATTGACAAGAATGCTTCCTGAAGACGCGGTCCTCGAATACGCAACAGATCAGCATAGCGTAGTCCTGGCACTCACTCACGACCCCAATCTGGACGATTCCGCTCTTATTGAAGCACTGCCTTCAGACGCCTGGTATGTTGGCGCGTTAGGCTCAAAGGCCAATAACGAGCGACGCAGAAAACGCCTGAGTGACATTGGTGTGGATAATGTAGACAGATTACATGGACCGGTAGGGCTTGCCATTGGCAGCCGCAGCGCAGCGGAAATTGGCATATCCATCATGGCTGAGCTGGTACAACACAGGCGTGCATCAGACAGGGTCAATCGCACGGCGTAGCCAGCTAAGTTTGCGACGTAATTTCCAAGCCTCACAATAACGTCCACGCGCATGATCGAAAGCCTGATAGTTAATACTTTTGAGCCGATACTGGGTTACCCAAACTATCCCTATAGCAACTGCCTCCAGCTTGTACATCCAACTGGAGCTAACGAAATGGCGAAGATAATATGCAACAAGAAGCCAAAATAAAACTGGATCTTGATCGGGTCATGCGTCCCATTGAGTCTGCCAATGGCCTTCCAAATGAATGCTATACCGATTCATCAAGCTTTAAACTTGACCGCGACAATGTAATGGCTAATAGCTGGGCTTGCATCGGGTTTGGCTCCGACATCCCGGCCAACTGGGTGGTGCCGATTAATTTTATGGGCTTTCCGATATTACTTGCCAGAAACGCCGATGGTGTTCTCAAGGTATTTCACAACGTATGCAGTCATCGTGGCATGCAGCTGGTTTCAGAGCCTGGCAAACTGGGCACCGGACTAATTCGTTGCAAGTACCATAGCTGGGCCTATGACTTTGATGGCAGTTTGAAAGGCACGCCTATGATCGGCGGTACAGACAACAACCAACACAAAGATTTTGATCCATCAGTGAACGGTTTAAAACCTGTTCGCGCACATGTTTGGATGGATAATATTTTCATCAACTTATCAGATGATGCAGAGCCGTTTGGTGATTTCATAGAACCGTTGATGAAAAGATGGAGCAAATGGGTAAGCAGTGAAACCCTGTCAGAACTCTTACCGGGCACTGAAGCGAAGATGGAGTTGGTTGTTCAAAGTAACTGGAAACTCGCAATAGAGAACTTCCTGGAAGCCTACCACCTGCCCTGGGTACACCCGGGACTTAACTCCTATTCACCACTTGAAAAACACTACGACATAGATCGAGGTGAAAATTTTGCCGGCCAGGGCTCCAGCAGTTACACCACACCTGCTGAAGATACCGGCACCATCAGCAGCTGGCCTGCCAATGAAAAGCATTATGCGGAGTACCCGGTACTTTACCCAAATACATTACTGGGGCTGCAGTCAGACCATTTCTTCACCATGACTATTCTTCCTATTGATGAAACCACTTCGCTAGAGCGAGTACAGTTACTGTTTCTTGGCAACGTGGCAACAGATGATCAATATGCTGATCATCGAAAATCCGTGGTGGAATCGTGGCGGGAGGTTTTCAGTGAAGATATATTCGCAGTAGAAGGCATGCAGGCAGGTAGACAGTCACCCGCTTATAAGGGAGGTGTATTTTCACCGGTTATGGACCAACACACGTTGCACTTTCATCAATGGATTGCGAAACGTTTGACAAAAGCTGGTTAACGGACGCCTGATTACCTCTAGGCAGCGCGTTGCTGGTCGGCACAAGAGTTGTCGCCATAACCAGAGACAAAGACATCAAAGGATTCCGGGTACGCGACTGCAAAGCCCTGAAGGTAATCCAATTTTATGTTTTTACACACCTCAAGACACGCAGCACTGTCAACTTGCTCAGCTATGGTTTTCACGCCCATGGAAGATGCAAAGCTCTGAATGGACTTTACCAGCACCTGATCCGGGTTAACCAGACACTCTTCTGATAGATCTTGTGAACCTGATGGGCATGCTGAACTATTGGCGTGTTGCACCGTAACTGATGGCGCATCACCCAGATGAACAATCAAACTACCATCTATTTTAAGCTCATCGATTGGCAATGTCTTTAACGTACCCAGTGATGTCATACCACCACCAAAATCGTCTAGCGCTATACGACAACCCATAGCTCGCATTTCACGGCAAAAATTCGACACACTGGCGGGATTGTTTAGCACATCGTTTTCTTTAATATCAAAGCATAGCCGCGAAGGCTCAATACCTGAGCGCGTAATCTGCAACTGCAGAAACTGCAGAAACTCAATAGACTCCAGTGACTGGTTAGATACATTAATTGAAAAACCAAGACTTGAAAATTCACTGGTGAGTTCAGATATCTTCGCCAAAGAGGTAGTAACTACCCACTTGTCTATTTCCAATGCGAGATCATAGCGGAGCGCGGTTTTCATAAACGCCTCAGCCGCAACTACAGACCCCCGGCTATCTGACATTCGCAGCAAAATCTCATAACTGCCAACCTCGCCGCTGGCTAATGATGATATACCCTGAACATGTAACTCAAAGAGATCGTTAGCGAGAGCATCTTTTATTCTCGGCAGCCACTGCTCTTCTACTGGAACGTTACTTAAATCATCATCTACATTGCGTATGCATATGCTATTCCGACCACTGTTCTTAGCATCAAAACAAGCAGCATCACCGACTCTTAACGCTTGTTCAAGCTCACAGGTAGCAGGGTTAAAATGGCAGATACCGATACTGCACCTTACCGGAAACATCTGACCATCGTACTCAAAGAAAAATGATTGAAAAAACTCTCTGATGCGTTCAGCAACTGTAATTGCGTCCGTGGTAGAACATTCTCTCAGCAAGATACCAAATTCATCTCCGCCCAGTCTCGCTACCAAATCATATTCACGTACATTTTCCATGAACACTTTTGACACCTTAATTAAAAGCTCATCACCCGCTGCGTGACCGCAGGTATCATTCACCTCTTTAAATCTATCAAGGTCAATATAAAATATGCTGTGCGTTGGGGCGTCTGTATTTTCGCTCTCCGATGACACAGTCGGAACACTTATTCCGGTGAGTAAATCAGATTTAGAATGTTCAAATAAGGCGGTCAGTTGCTGTTCAAAGTTGAGTCGATTAGAAAGCCCGGTGAGTGAATCATGATTAACCTTGTGTTCCAGTGCACGCGTGAGCTCCCGCTCTACGCTGATGTCTCGCAGCACGATCACCTTTCCCGATTCCACTCCTTCGCTGTCAATCAGGTCAGACTCATTCTTGTTAACATAGATACTGGAGCCACTTACTGATTTTAATACCAGTGTATCGTCTTCAGTATCGCCGCTACGCTTTGTAAGTGGTACTATGATGTCATCAATACTACGACTCAACATACTGCCGTCTGTATATCCCAACAGAGCCTCTGCGGCATTATTGGCATACAGAATATGATTGGATGTATCGGTAGTAATAACCGCATCGGTAATTGAAGCCAGAGTCACGGCTGCGCTATTTTTAGCTTGAAATAACCTCTCACTCGCAGCACGTTGTTGTTCTATCGCCATTAGTCGGCGGGCATTCAAGTGCACAATGGCGAGCAGCATTGCCGCCAGAATTAACGCACAACCTAACAGTATTCCGAGTAGCTTTGCAGAAAAACCGGTCTCTTTATTCACTTCAACCAACAAAGTTTTATCACCGCCGTTAAAACTGCTCAACCAGCGATTGTCGCTCGTGGATGTCCATACCAAATTGCTTTCAGTAGAATTATCCGTTCTTGCATATAGCGTATCTGCACGCCCCTGAGCCTCAAACTCTCCCTGTTCACTGAATTTGCTTAATGACAAACCAAATCCGTTAAGCTCAACACCACCGGATGACGCCATTTTGTCTATATCGATCTCAATCAGATATCCACCCACAGTCTGATCATTATTCGATTTGGTTCTGAACACCCAGAGGTTGTTAGGTCGTGGCCACTGTCGTGGAACAGACATCACCACAAAGCGATCGCTTGCACCGCGGTTACGGATTGATGAAAGGGTCTCTGGTAGCGAAGCGAGATCAAAACCCGCAAGGTCGAAGCTTTCGTTCTTGGAGTCAGCTCGCGTTTTGGCCTGAGTAATTGGATAGTACAAACCTGAGCCAGGCTTTACCGCAACTGCGTCTCCGGATCGAGAGAAGTGCCAGGCTCCAGAGTGGGTTTCTTCGCCGTTCGCGTCTTCGCCGAAGTGGTGATCTTCAGCTATACGATCCATGAACATGATCTGATTGAAGCGGCCGAGTCCAACAACGAATTCATAATTCGCTAACACAGCGGCCATATGGCTGCTTAGCTGCTCATTATTTAACACAGAGTCTGAATGCCCGGACGCCTGCAAAGAGGTTGATAGCCCGTCGACAACGCTCATGCTGCTCTGCAGGGCCGTGACAATGTTTCGAGCCTCGGTCTCGAACTGTTGCTTGGTTACCTTTAGGCTGAACCAGCCTCCAACACACAGTACCAGGGCAAATACAGCAGCAGCTGCCAGACCTGTGACCATCTTCTGCAGTGGACTGAACAGGGGAAACAAATTCCGCACAATACAACTCTCAGATTAACACAGTGAAGCCACTGCATAGGGAATCAGCGGGTTTTCACCCGCAATTAAACTGAGCAGAAGCCCGCTACTACAACCGATGTTGCGTCCCGGATTTAATTTTCTTCAGCTTTAATAACTGCATTTGTCAAAAAATTTCTCTCTCATAAGACTTTATCATGACAAATCCACCTTGAGTCGCAACGGAAATTCGAAATAATTGAGTAAAATCAAGGAGAATACGGAGTCACCGCTGCCAGAAGGCCATCACGTGAGCAGCTGCCACTAATTCTTCTTGAGAATAAAATTGTGTGACAATAATTCTCAACAAGGCAAGCGAGTCAGATCGAAACAGGCACTGTATAATTTAGTCATGAATTCGATTGCAGACCTCTCAGACGAGTTAGCCAGATGTGGCTACATCGCTGACGCGAACCTTGCGACGACGCTCCACCTCGCCGACAAGCTCCAGAGGCCGGTATTACTCGAGGGTGATGCCGGAGTCGGTAAGACCGCCGTGGCGCAGTCCCTGGCAGCAACGCGGCAATGTGAACTGGTGCGCTTGCAGTGCTACGAAGGCCTCGATAGCAATTCCGTTTTATATGAATGGAACTACCAGAAGCAGCTGATGGCGGTGCGGCTCTCAGATCAAACCGAGGCCAAAACATCAGAGGCGGAAATTTTTAGCGAAAAATACTTACTCGAACGCCCATTGCTACACGCCATTCGGTCAGAACGCCCGTGCATTTTATTGATTGATGAAATTGACCGTGCGGACGATGAGTTTGAAGCCTTCCTGCTGGAGGTACTGGCCGAGTTTCAGATAACTATACCGGAACTCGGCACCATCAAAGCCACTCACAAACCCACAGTCATTCTGACATCAAATGCCACACGCGATTTGAGTGATGCATTAAGAAGACGGTGCCTCTACCACTTTGTTGATTATCCGTCTCATGAAAAAGAGTTACGCATTCTGCAAACACGACTGCCGAGCCTTCAAATCGATCTCGCCAGTTCGATGATCACTTTTGTTCAAAAGCTAAGGCGGCAGAACTTAAAGAAGACACCAGGCATTGCAGAAACTCTGGACTGGGCGAGTGCGTTATTGCACATGCATACTGATGACCTTTCCAGTGCGCTGCCAGAGATAGAAGCAACATTGGGCTGTTTGCTTAAAACCAGATCTGATCGCGAGCTTGCAGACCGGGATTGGATAAAAGAAATGCTGCGCTTTGATAGCTCGAAGAATAACCCGGAGAACATCGATAAACCGAACGCCAACCCGAACGCGTAGTCTCAATTGAGCACAAAAGACAATATTGATACCGGTGCAGATAAAGTCATTGCTCATCGACTTTTCAAATTTGTTGAGCTACTAAGAGTCAACGGCTTTCAGGCCGGCGCCAGTGAAATTCAGTCTGCGCACTTTATCGCAACTCAACCCCTACTCCAGTCAGCGCAATTAATGCATGACGCACTGCGCAGTGTTTTTTGCAAATCCGAAAAACAGTGGCGACAATTTCCACTGCTATTCAAAATATACTGGTACGCCGATAGCCACCATACTGAGCAAGCCGGAAACAATGCTTCAAACAGCTCAAGAGGCACAGAGACCACCGGGCTCTCGTACTTCTCAGAGTCACAGGCTCAGGAGCAAACACTGGATTCTGATAAAGAGATTCTGGAAATAACCTCTGGCGGCGCCAGTGATGCAAGAACTCTCGGGCAGCGCGACTTTAGATTTGTATTTAACCCACATGATATGCGGCGCATTGAACATGTTGTCGATGATATTTCACGCCGCATGCAAAAGCGCTTACGGCGGCGCACAGCACAACACCGACATAAAGGCCAACTCGACCTGCGGCGTACAAACAGACGAAGCCTGCAATACCACGGCTGGCCATTTGATCTTCGTTTCAGCCACAAGAAAAAAACACCAGCACGCTTTTTATTGCTACTGGATGTCAGCCAGTCAATGGAGATCTACAGCTACCTTTTTTTAAGATTTGCAAGAGGCTTAATACAGGCTTTTAAAGATACAGACGCCTACGCATTCCATACAGACCTTATTCCTATAGGCGATGAACTCAGAGACAAGAGTATTGTACGGCTGGAAAACAAGCTCAAAAATCTATCCAGCGGCTGGCTGGGCGGCACGCGTATCGCCGAGTCACTTCAAGACTTCAATACCAACTACGCCAAAACTACCGTTACCCGGAATACAGTGGTGATTATCTTCAGTGATGGTTATGACAGCGGCGATCCACAAGCCATGCTGTCACAAATACTCGAGATCAAATCGCAGTGCCGCAGGCTGGTATGGGTCAATCCACTTATAGGACGTGGCATGGCAACTGACACACCCTTGCCGATTGAACAGTCTCTCGCCGCAGTGATACCGCACCTGGACTTATATACCAGTGCGCATAACCTGGTTTCCTTGAAAAATCTGGAACCCGCGTTTAGATTAAAATAATTATGTGCTGCTAACAGATCGCCGTAACGCAGGTGAGTGGATTACACACAGACATAAAAAAAGCCCGCATGAAGCGGGCTTTCAGAAAGACTGTTGTTAACGTCTCTAGCGCTTTGAGAACTGAGTAGCTCGGCGAGCTTTTCTCAGACCCACCTTCTTGCGCTCCACCTCACGCGCATCACGTGTCAGAAATCCGGCTTTGCGTAATTCAGCGCGGTTCTCTGAATCGTACTTCAGCAGTGCGCGAGCAATGCCATGACGGATCGCACCGGCCTGACCACTATTGCCGCCACCCGATACTGTGATGTTGAAGTCGAACTGCTCTTTGACGTCCAGCGTCTCAAGAGGTTGTCTTACGATCATGCGAGCCGTTTCGCGACCGAAGTACTCGTCAAGCGGCCGGCTGTTGACGGTGATGTCACCTTTGCCTGCCTGCATGAAAACACGAGCGCTTGAAGATTTGCGACGACCGGTACCATAGTAGTGCTGTTGAGCCATGATTCTGTACCTGCCTATTTAATTTCTAGTGGTTCTGGCATTTGAGCCGCGTGTCTGTGCTCTGCGCCTGGATAAATCTTGAGTTTCTTAATCATTGCTCGACCCAACGCATTCTTGGGCAGCATACCCTTAACGGCCAGCTGTATGGGCCGCCCGGGAGCGCGCTGCTGCATTTTCTCGAAGCTGACTGATTTCAGGTTGCCGATGTAACCTGTGTGGTGATGGTAGATCTTGTCAGTGGCTTTCTTGCCTGTCACTGCGACTTTGCCAGCGTTGATCACGACAATATAGTCACCCGTGTCCACGTGTGGTGTGTATTCAGGCTTATGCTTGCCACGCAAAATCCTCGCGCATTCACTCGCCAGACGCCCCAGGGTCTTACCCTCAGCATCTATAATGAACCACTGGCGTTTGACCTCGGCCGGCTTGGCACTGAAGGTTTTCATCGCAACTCCGTAAACAGGGAACGAACTTTATGTTCGGAAAGCCCTCCATTTTAGAAGACTCCGCGCGATTGCACAAGCGCTGACACAGACAGGATGGCAAAAACACGCTGTAGGAAGACACATGCAGCGTCTTATTCGAGCGTGAGAGCAGCAGAATTTAAAACGACGCGGCTTGTAACAAGCCGCGTCTAACCACCGTAGGAGGATGGAGGAGGAAATCTATGGATAGGATTATAGCACCGGTTTATGCCGATGTAATGGAACCTCACCTTATTTTGCATTGCAAAATCTTTAGTAAAATCCGGCAGTTAGAATTTTTGTCAGTGTTTCACAGGTCTTTATAATTCCAGTCACATCTAATCGGTCAGTATTTCTACCCGGTGAGTAATCTCGACCGACCCCTCCAACATCTTGGAGACAGAGCAATATTTTTCAGCCGACAACGAGACAGCGCGATTCACCTGCTTCTCTGAAAGCTCGTCACCTCTGACCTGATAAACCATTTCCACCTTGGTGAATACGGCTGGCACAGTGTCCGCCCGCTCAGCTTCAAGCAATACTTCGCAGTCATGGATTTTCTGGCGCGCTTTTTTCAGCATCAGAACAACATCGAACGCGGAACAAGCGCCGAGACCTATCAGCACGGCTTCCATCGGGCGAATCCCCAGATTGCGCCCACCATGTTCCGGAGAACCATCCAGGACGATGCTGTGGCCACTGCCGGATTCGGCGACAAAACTCATGTGATCGAGCCACTTTATTCTTGCTTGCATGGGAGTTCCCCTCAAAAGGCCCAGTATAAGGCCCGATAATGTGAGGCGTATCAACTAAAGTTGATAAAAACAGTCTTGCCGCGATCTGATAAGACATATGTGAACGTTTTTTGCTCCGTCCTCCGTGTAAACACCAAAAGTGCAATTCAAAGCACTTACTGAATACCCGGAGAACGGAAACCATGCTGCCACCACGTAATTCACCTCCTAAAGCGGAGTGGTTGGAAACTCTACTGCGAAACAGCCATCGCAGACAGTATCCAGCCAAAACAACTATTATCCATCACGGCGACAAACCCGATACGTTGTACTACATGGTAGACGGCTCTGTAAGTGTGGTCATCGAAGATGACGAAGGACGAGAAATTGTTCTGGCTTATCTTAACAACGGTGACTTCTTCGGAGAGATGGGCCTGTTTGAAGAAGACGCTGAAAGAAGCGCCTGGGTCGTGGCTCGCAACAAATGTGAAGTAGCTGAAATAAACTACGAGCAGTTCAGACGCCTGGCAGATCAGACCCCTGAAATTCTGTTTGCACTGACTACTCAAATGGCAGCACGTCTGCGCAAGACCAGCACCAAGGTTCGTGATCTCGCATTCCTGGATGTC
>CAZQKJ010000035.1:0-16935 GCA_964593315.1 uncultured Granulosicoccaceae bacterium | reverse complement strand
TACCCGCTTTCATGTTGAAATCACGCTCGAGTTGCCAAATTCTTTCACCCACCTCTACCAGCCGTTCAGGTGACCAGTCGCCATCACAGGCTGCATCAACCTGAGGTGAAATATCGTCTAGCGACCAGGCGAATGTCGTGAAGATGCAAAGGCCAGCAGAATCGACCGCCGCAGTCGCATCCTGGAATGCCTTCACCAATCCGGCCTTACCGTTGGTATCGAGTGGATCAGTTTTCTCAGGTACACCCAGTATCTCTGAGGAAACGGTATAACCGCGCAAGTGACAGGCTCCACGATTAGAGGTGGCGTAGGTAAGACCCATACCTTGAATACCTCGTGGATCGTAAGCTGGAAATTCCTGCCCCTTCACTGTCATGGAGAATTCAGGTCGACCATACTTCTCACACAAACGACGTGAACCAAGATTAAGATCCGCCCCAAAACCCGCACCTGTTGCAGACTGCTCCACCGCCCAGCACAGAGCTTCGGCACTACCGAACTTAAGTTCAGTGCCACCGGTATGCTGAGTGGTGATAACCCCTTTCTCAAACAGCTCCATCGCAGCCGCCACTGTTGCACCGAAGGAAATCGGATCCAATCCATCCTCGTTACAGATAAAATTGACATAGGTCAGTGCGTCGAGATCATCAACACCCGTATCAGAGCCGAGCGCCCAGGCCGCCTCATACTCCAGTCCTCCGGAGTTGCCCCAGTACTGCGGCTTTTCCTTCACCGAGAAGTGCTCGCGGTCGATAGTTGATATACGGCCGCAGGAAATGGTACAAGCGAAACAACCGCCATTGCGAGTTAGATTCGGCTTGCCGTCACTGGCTCGTGGCTCAAGCATGGCCTCACCAGAAATTTTGTGCGCACCTTCAAACTGCACTTCCTGCATGTTTCGGGTTGGCATCGCGCCGACTTCATTAATGACGTTCATCAGCACCTGGGTACCAAGTGCGGGCAGACCTTCACCGGTGACAGGGTTTTCTGCAAGCACCTTCTTACCGGCTTTGACCGACTCCATGAAACGCGCCGGATCTTTGATATTGCCAACACCCAAGGTACCGCGAACCGTCACAGCCTTGAGATTTTTGGACGCCATTACAGTGCCGACGCCCGAACGTCCTGCTGCTCGATGCAGATCGTTAATAACCGAAGAGTAAAGGCACCCTGCTTCAGCGGAACGACCGACCACTGCTACCCGCATTTGAGGATCCTGGTGTTTAGCATGGAGTTCTTCATCAGCAGCCCAGCAGCTTTTACCCCATAGAGCCGATGCGTCTTCAAGTGAAGCAGACTCATTCTCAATGTTGAGGTAAACAGGATGAGGAGAGACCCCTTCAAAAATAATCATGTCCCAGCCGGCGCTTTTCAGTTCTGCCCCGAAAAAACCACCTGAGTTTGAGCAGGCCACAGCACCCGTTAACGGACTCTTGGTGATAACGGAGTAGCGGCCACCAGTCGATGCCATAGTCCCGGTGAGCGGTCCGGTAGCCATGATCAGTTTGTTTTGTGGCCCAAGCGCATCACACGCAGGATCGACTTCATCGACCAGGTAGCGTGTAGCCAGACCACGTTGTCCAAGATATTGATTCGCCCAGTCCATGTTCAAGGGTTCAGCAATACAGGTTCCTTCAGCGAGATTGACCCGCAATATTTGTCTAGTCCATGCCATGAGTTAACCTCCTACCGTCGTATCAGTTTTGGCCGCCCACTGGCGCATTTTATCCAGGCCGGTGGCGTTTGCGTCAATGTAAGTAATGGCATCGGTCGGGCACGCCGAGACACACTGTGGATCACCACCACAAAGGTCGCATTTGACCACTTTGCCGGAATCAGCGTTGTAGTTCACCGTACCGAACGGGCAGGCGATTGTGCAGACTTTGCAGCCGACGCAAAGATCAGAGATAACATCTTTAGAACCAGTCGCTGCGTTCACCACAATGGCGTCAACAGGACAGGCGTGCATACACCAGGCTTCGTCACACTGGGTGCAGGTATAAGGTACGAATTTACCTTCTTCATGGAAAGTGAAGACCTTGATTCTGGATTTGGACGTATTGAAGACGCCCTCATTCTCCAGCGAGCAAGCCATCTCGCACTGCAGGCAGCCGGTACACTTGCCCGGGTCTATGTTCAGGGACTTCTGCATTTATCGCTCCTCCGAAGGTTCTTGTTTTCTTTGCAGAAACAGACAAGCGATAGAGTGTGTTATCGCTGCTATCCGGAACGATATCACATAAATTTAGCGGGGTCTAAAGACACAGAGCGCCCGTCCCGAGGGCATTAATGCAGGAGTGAAACGATCAATTTACCCGTGCAGAATCAACCACCCAGGGTATTTAAAGCGCGCAGACAAAGTGGGCTGGTGTGATTGGCGGTCAGAGTCACTCTGCCACCGGTACCTCTACCTGGTACATTTCTTTACTACGAGCGCACCAACAAAAACCTGGCTCAGGTGCCAAAACCTCTGATGGGTCCGCGCGGAGCAGTGGCGTACATCCCCTGGTCAGATTGCCCGGCCGTCCAGCGCTTGCTCTTACCACTGTGCTGGTATACGTATTTTTCCTGCTCTTCAGTCTGGATAGCTCTGGGGCGCACTTTGCGCACCTCGGCAACAGCGAGTGCCGGTGCCATACCAAGATCAACCAACAATCTGGCGGCCATCATGCCGGTTCTGCCCAGTCCCGCAAGACAGTGCAACACGACGCGTTCTCCAGCAACCAGCGACGCAATAATTTGCTTACCTTCAATCGCCCAGTTGTCTTCAAAGCCACCTTCAGGCACCTCCATATCAGTGATGGGCATCTGACGCCACCACATACCCCCGTTGAGCACATGATCACCCAAATCACCCACACCCAGACCATGGAGTTCTTCAGTCTCGTTGAATGTGACAATGCCGCTGGCGCCCCACTGCTGGCAGGCACTCAAATCGCGACGCAGATTTTTCTGCACATTGCCACGTCGAGACGATTCAAGACGGATGCCCGGGCACGGAGTCATACCGATCACGCCTTTACGCCCCGGAATATTCAGGGTATAGATCGGGTTTGCATTATTGGTCACGATTCCAAGCATAGTATTGCTCCGTCAGTACTTAGGACGCAGTATGAAGACCTCAGCTAACCACAAGCTGAACGCTCTTTGCCATACTCCGTTCCAAACCGGTTTGTTGTCAGGGCCTAGTTATCGGTCCGAAACATTATTTCTTAATACCGGATTTCAATATTTGTCTAGATATATAGTGCTAATTTGAGAATGAACAATCGAGCCTGCTGAAAACCGGTTAAATCCCGTCAGCCGCGATCACAACGCTCACCCGGTATTTTCTATATCAGACCGGAAAATACAACAAATTAAGGTGAACGAACGCAAAATCACGCAAAGTTATCCGTTGAGTTACCAACAAGATAGTTCCTTTGAGTTCAAGACTATAGACAAACATTGGATAATAATCGGTGTAGAAAATTCCCTTTCTGTTGCACAGTCTGGCACTCGCAGGTTTCAACTTCAAGTTGCAGAGCCTCAGGCCGATCTGAACATATCAATAAAAAAACAGAAAGCACCATGCCCACCAGAGCCATCGCAGAAGAACTCAGCCAGCTCGACTCTGTTGTCGCCCAACTCGACTCAATAGTAATCGGCAAACCGAACGAGACCAAGCTGGCACTGGCAACGCTGCTGGCCGGTGGCCACTTGTTACTCGAGGACATCCCCGGAGTCGGTAAAACCACCCTGGCCCGAGCACTTGCCGCCACCATTGGCCTCGACTGGAACCGGGTACAGTTCACCAGCGATTTGCTTCCGGCAGACGTTATCGGTGTATCAATCTTTGATGTGAATGAACAAAACTTCCGCTTTCACCACGGCCCGGTATTTACTTCGCTGCTGTTAGCAGATGAGCTAAATCGCGCCCCTCCTAAAACGCAAAGCGCACTGCTGGAGGCAATGGAAGAACAGCAAGTGACTGCGGACGGTAATTGCTACCCATTGAGTCAACCATTCTTTGTTATTGCGACTCAAAATCCACTCGAGCAGCTGGGTGTGTATCCGCTACCGGAGTCACAGCTTGATCGGTTTATGGTGTGCATAGAGATCGGCTACCCGGATTCCCGGTCAGAACGAGAGATACTGGCAGGCACTGATCGACGTGAAATCCTCGATGCATCAGTTCCGGTCATCAGCACTGACAGCCTGCTTTACTGGCAGGCAAAAACAAAACAGGTGCACACAGCACCTGCCGTTCTTGACTACGTACAGGATCTGCTGGCGGCAACTCGTGAACTGGCTGCAAAGGGAAACTGTGACACAGGCTTAAGCCCGCGCGCCGGATTGAGCCTAATTGCCATGAGCCGCGCATGGGCACTGCTACAGGGGCGAGACATGGTGTTACCAGACGATGTGCAATCAGTTTTTACCAGTGTGGCGGCCCACCGGATAGCCGGTTCACTGCGTAAAGGCCAACCGTTATGCCGTGAGCTTCTCGATACCGTAGCGATCAGCTAGAAGGCGCTACTGGAAATGCGTCAACAAGTACCAGACGGTGGTGACAACCAGGGCCGCATTGCACAACGCTTGTTTCGCACCAGCGCACAAGACTCTTTGCCCATGTCAATTCGCCACGAGCGTATATACATATTGCCATCGTCTCGTGGCATGGCATTTATATGTGTGCTGGCAATCATGTTGATGGCATCGATCAACTACGGACTGAATCTGGGTTATGCCTTGTGTTTTATTCTGATCGGTTTGTTTGCCTCATGTCTTTTATCAACTTACAAAAATCTGGTTCAGATAAATTTCGCACTAGTCAGTGTTGAAGATACATTCAGCCACAAACCACTGTGCTACAAAATAAAACTCAACGAACAGTCTGACCGCGACAGGAACTCGATCACAATACAATCTGAACACGCGAGCGATACAATCGACCTCGCAGCCAACGGCACAGCACTCGCCACGCTTCAGATAAACAACTCACCACGCGGCCTTCACTCTCTTGGCAGACTAACTGTCTCAAGTGATTACCCTCTAGGGCTCTGGCGCGCCTGGGGTTATGTTCACACCCCGGTGCAAGCGCACGTTTACCCGCGACCGGAGCAACCGGTAGTCAATTACGCAGGACACGACGCACAAGACGGTACACCTGACCGTCAATTAGGTGAACGGGAATACTCAGGCCTAAAGTCCTATGAGAATACAGACTCCCCCTCACAGGTAGCGTGGAAGAAAGTTGCCAGTGGTGCCGGCTGGTACAGCAAAGAATTTGAAACATTAAACGAGCAGCGAGAGATTGCAATCCGCTGGACTGACACGCCTGCGACTCTGGATGACGAGCACCGGTTGTCACGTATGTGCAGCTGGGTGGTCAGGGCGGTAGAAGAAGATACGGCGTTTACTTTTGAATTGCCTGGCACCGTCACCACTGGCTTCAACAGCGGCCGCGATCATGGCAACGCCTGTCTGAGGGCACTCGCAAGCTATCGCCAACAGCCCACAAAGTCGCAATGATTTTCGGTAGCAAAAAGGCAGTGACAGAACTAGCTGGCAGCTCTGGCCAATTGAAGGCACGCGAGGCGCAAGTCGCGGATAAACCTCTCACTCATCAAACATTAAAAATGCTGGGTATCACTGTGCTGTTGTCTCAGCTGCCCTTGCTGTTTCACTTTCCGTTGTGGTTATCACTACCGGCGTTAGCACTGGTCATTGCCAAACTAAAAAGCCTGAGCAAGAACAATCTTGAGTTCCCTCCACTCACTACTATTGTATTTGTGTTGGTCGCAATTATCGCAGTCTTTTTCCACTATGGACATATTTTCGGTCGTGATCCCTGTGTCGCATTTTTGTTTCTGTTAGTAAGCTTCAAATACATTGAGACCAAACGTAACTACGATGCCAGCCTACTGGTCATACTGTGTGCTTTCCTGTTACTCACTCAATTCTTTTTTCAACAAACATTAATTGCATCCGTTCTGTCTATTCCTGCGATGTATTTTGTCGGTCTTTCACTGTTTGCACTACAACGCGCGGGAGCTCCAACTGACACCCGCGCTATGATGCACATCACCGCCAAGCTGTTCCTTCAAGCCATTCCCATCGCCACCCTGTTATTTGTAGCGGTGCCGCGAATAGCACAGGCTCCGTGGAGTGGCGCCAACAATGGTCAGGCGCAAACCGGCTTATCAGCGCGAATGTCTCCCGGCAGTATTGCATCACTGTCTAAATCTGATGAAGTGGCATTCAGAGTAGAATTTGAAGGTGCACCTCCACCGATTATTCAACGCTACTGGCGTGGCCCGGTACTGACTGGATACGACGGACATGACTGGTTTGTCTTTCCCGGCAACCTCAGATCAGAGTCCGCTCCCACGTCACAGGGCCGGCCGCTTGAGTATACGGTGACGATGTCGCCGAACTATCAGCCATGGTTGCTTGCACTGGACACACCACAGGCTAAGCCCGCTTTGTTGAATAACAAAAAACGCCAGGTATGGTTCAACCACGAATTGCAAATTGATACTGATAAGCCGATTGATCAGCCATTGCGCTACCGGGCAAAATCACACTTAAGTGATCGATTCACACCGCAGTTCCCACCTGGTAGTGAAAACCTGATCACCACATCTACCAACCCTCGCAGCAGAGGTTTCGCACGTGAATTACGCAGCCAGTATCCGGACGACCTGTCACTCGTCAACGCTTTACTGCAGTGGTACAACAAAGAGCCATTCCACTACACATTGAGCCCACCCAGGCTGGGCAACCACTCGATCGATAACTTTATGTTCGATACTCGCAGTGGATTCTGCGAACACTACGCAGGAAGCTTTGTATTTCTGTTGCGCGCCGCCGGCATACCCGCTCGAGTAGTGACCGGTTATCAGGGTGGAGAAATGAGTAACGATTACATGATCGTCCGCCAATCCGATGCACATGCCTGGGCTGAAGTTTATATAAAAGGTGAGTGGATAAGATTTGACCCTACCGCCGCCGTCGCTCCGGAACGGGTAGAACAGGGAGTGGGTGAGGCATTACGCAGTGATCCGTCGCGAAACTTTCTGGACAAAATCGAGATACCGCTATTGAATTCAGTGGCACTTCAGTGGGACGCGGTCAACTTCGCATGGCAACGTATGATCATTGGCTTTGATACTGAACGTCAGGCAGCCTTGTGGAAAAAACTCGGCATCGACAAACCCAGTGGCTGGATGATCGTGATTGCTGTCGCTCTGATTGCAGGCATTTGGGCACTACTGATACTGAAGCCGCTGCCCGGGTTTTGGAAAAAACCGGTCGCACCTTGCGAAAGGTATTGGAGAAAGCTCGCAAAACGTCTTGAAGCGCAAGGGTTTAAAAGAGCGAGTGGAGAAACCCACAGCCAATACATTGCAAGAGCATGCAAACAGTGGCCACAACACCGCAAGCCACTACAGACCCTGATTCAAAGCTACAACCATGGCACCTATGCTCAAGGCGACGATCACACTCAGCTGCAGATGGCCGGTCTGATGAAGAGTGCACTGGGGCAGATTAAAAAACTGTGAGTGTAGCGCTCTCGATCTGACCAGATCAATCTTAAGCAGGCCAACAAGCCCGCATTAAGCATGCAGATCGGCACTCAAATTAATGCTGCGTAGCATCGATACCTGTCAGGCAGTGGCAAGCTCGCGATCACTGAACGCCAACAGATTGCTGGACTGACGCAACTCGGGGTTTTCAGTATCGGTTACCTTGCGCGTACCGTTATACAAACTCGACCAGCAGCGATCAACTGCAGTTTTGCGCCAGCTACCAGATTCATGTAACTCAGGGAAAGAGATTCCCGCACAAACAAGTCCGCCATTGAAGACAAGATTGTCACTGGTTTTCTGGCGTCTCAGGTAACGTGCCTGATCAAATATAGCGCGTAGCATTTCAAGCTTGCGTGCTGTATTAAAGTAGGGCGAATTAAAGAACATGCCGAAAGCCGGTATCCAGCTCACACGCAAACGTCTGGCGACTTGCCCGCATGACCAGATGCTTGCCTCGGTCGCATCAGCGCTATCAAGGTTCGCAATCCAGGTAGACATCTGACGAGCAAAAGCCATGGCATAACGTTCATCACCGGTACGTTGATAAGCTAAACCTAAAAGTGCCCACCAGCTATGGCGATTAAGCCGCAACAACCACTCACGATTCTGCAGGATATTTTTCTGCCAATCTATTTCACCACCATGACTCAGCTCGGGCGGCACACCGCTCCACTCTAAATCATAGTTCAGCACCTGATCTGCCCGAGCAACCAGTTCGGCATGGTCGAGGTGATCTGTGTTGACGCCAAGATCAGCCAGATGTGCCGGTGCGGTGATCCAGCCTCTGTCAACGCGGTCTCTATAATGCTCGATCAAGGCCGTCATTGACCGCAGATTAAAACTGTTATTGGCCAGAGCATTAACCGAAGGGATATCGAACAATGCCAAAAACTCACTGTCGCTCAGTTCACGTACAGATCGACATTTAATTCTGAGAAAGCGTCCGACACTTTCAATCAGATTAAGATCGTTACCGGCTAATGGCAGCTCACAAGTGCCGGCATTTCCACCGACCCGACCACGAGCATTATCGCCAGATTTAAATTTGGTTCTCATCAATCATATTCCGAGTGAATATATTCTCCACCACCAGTCAGAACCGGAGGTTATCTCACATCGATACTGTTGCCGCATCTGATGTTCAACGCTATCGAGAATACCCGCTATCCAATAGTTAAAGCGGACCTGCCCCATGCTTTCCCAGCTTGGTAACGAAGCAAATCCGGATTTGTGAAGCAGCACAAAGACAGTCATCTGAGCGTGTAACAACTGTGGCGTAAATTCTCAGTTTTGCGCCACTACAGTGACGTCAACTTAATGTCACAAAGACAACCGTCCACCAAAAGCTGACGCAGTGTTAGGCATATCAGAGGAAAATTAAAGTTACCGCTACGACTTGTAATGCTAATACCCGAGGATAGGAAAGAAAGTTTTAACAACACCTGTCACAAGCACGGCCCGAAATTTGCGCCACTTCACACTTCGACACCAACAAATCCGAAACATAGGCTATAACCAAAGCCATCAAGATTTGGTAACGAAATACGATGCAAGACAAGTTTATCTCTGGCGCGAAAGAATGGTGTGCACTACCGCAACTCGATATTGCTGCTGTCAAAGCACGAGTTGATTCTGGTGCGAAAACATCATCTATTCATGCATTCAACATCGAACCCTTTACCCGTGATTCTGTTCAATGGGTACGCTTTGATTTGCATCCTTTGCAAAAGAGCCGGCGCGCTACAATAAGATGCGAAGCGCCTGTTATTGACCGGAGAACGATCAGAAGCTCTAACGGTAACACTGAAAAACGATTCGTTATCAGGACACCGTTAAACATGAACGGGCAAACCTGGGACATAGAACTAACCCTGACCAATCGAGATGCAATGGGTTATCGAATGCTACTGGGTCGGGAAGCGATGAGTGGTCGGATGCTTGTCGATAGTGAGAAAGAATTTTTGTGTGGCGATGTCACTGACGCTCAAATCGAATTGCTCTATGGAAAGTCGCTTCCGGTTCCAGGTGCCGGTTTAAAAATCGGATTACTAGCGAGTAACCCTGAGTTATACAGCAATCGAAGAATCATGGAGTCAGGCGAGAAGCGCGGTCATGAAATGGTTTTTCTGGACATCAAGCAGTGCTACATGAAGCTCGATGCCGACGCACCAGCGGTGCTTTATAGAGACGGTCGTACACTTAATGATCTGGATGCAGTTATTCCCAGAATTCGCCCGTCCCTGACTTTCTATGGCTGCTCAATTACCAGACACTTCGAAAGTCTCGGCGTGTACGCACTGAATAGTTCATCCGCCATTACTCAATCGCGTGACAAGCTCTACTCGCTGCAGTTGCTACAGGAACAAGGACTGGATATTCCGGTTACCGGCTACGCCAACTCGCCGAGTGACACCGACAATTTAATCGAGATGGTGGGTGGTGCTCCATTGATCGTCAAATTGCTGGAAGGCACACAAGGTCGAGGGGTGGTACTCGCAGAAACTACCAAAGCCGCCGAAAGCGTTATCAACGCGATGAAGTCATTGCAGGCTAACCTCTTGGTGCAGGAATTCATACAGGAAGCCGCCGGTAAAGACCTTCGTTGCTTCATGATCGACGGACAAGTAGCCGCTGCTATTCAGCGTGAGGCTGCACCTGGAGAGTTCAGAGCCAATCTGCACCGGGGTGGCAACGCAGCCCTGGTAGACATCACTCCTGAAGAGGAAATGCTCGCGGTAAAAGCCGCCAGAACCATGAACCTGAGCGTAGCCGGAGTAGACATCATCCGTAGCGATCGCGGACCGCTGTTACTGGAAATTAACTCATCACCCGGTTTACAAGGTGTTGAAGACGCGACAGGTTACGACGTGGCAGGTTCTATGATTCAATCAATCGAGAGACAATTGCGCCCGGCACGACAAGCCGGACCTGCGATATTGCAAACCGCTTAAGTTACTCTCAACGCTGCATCCAGATCTGCAATCAGATCGTCCACCAGTTCAATCCCCACCGACAAACGCAACTGATTTTCAGGAATGCGATTTTCAGCGGGCTCTAAGCTGAATCGATGCTCTATTAGCGTCTCTACTCCACCGAGTGATGTGGCACTGGTAATTACCTGCAGGCCACCGGCGACTTTAAGTGCAACTGCCGCATCTCCGTGAACGGTGAAAGACAACAATGCACCGAACCCACCCTGCATTTGGCGGCTCGCGATCTTGTGTCCCGGGTGTGTCTCAAGACCAGGATAACTGACCGATTCAACAGCCGGGTGCTGCTGCAAGAACCTGGCAATCTGCATGGCATTTTCCGCGGCCTTTTCTACACGCACAAAAAGTGTTCTCATGCCTCGCAATAACAACCAGGCTTCCAGCGATCCAGCCACAGCACCTGCCATCTTACGTTCGTAGCAGAGACGCTCCCACAGAGTGTTTTCATCACGGGTGACAATGGCACCAGCCAGCACATCACTATGGCCATTGAGGAATTTGGTAGCAGAGTGCATCACCAGATCAGCACCGTAGTCCAGAGGTTTGGTAAAAACCGGGGTCGCGGCCGTACTGTCTACACACACCAGCGCACCATTGGCGTGAGCTATTTCTGCAGCCAGTGCAATATCAGTGATATGCATCATAGGGTTGGTCGGGGTCTCTACCCAAACAAGCTCGGTTCTATTTTTATCGTTAACGCAGGCTTCAATACTCATGGCGTCAGCAGGATCATACTCACTCAAAAAGACATCCTGACGCTTACAATGATCAGTGATCCAAAGTTTCGCGCCCCAGTACATGGCGTCCGGGATAACCACATGACTGCCAGGTGTAAGGGAGTAGAAAATCGACGCAATCGCCGCCATTCCCGATGCAAACAAACGACATTCTTCACCGTTCTCAAGGTCAGCCAACGTGCGCTCGGCATGAATATAGGTCGGGTTATCATCGCGCGAATAAAGATTGGCGGGATTGATCGGGTGGTAACGATCATCGCGCGCAAAAGTGGTGGATAGCTGAATATCCGGCACAACAGCACCGCTGTGTACATCGAGAAAGTGGGCAGCCTTGGCCGCCACTGTGGCACCACTACGATCATTCGGATTACTCATCCGACCACCTGCCAATATTGCCGGTCAAAATTCATCAGTGTGCTTCCTGCCAGTTATCGCCAACGCCGATTTCAACATCCAGTGGTATTGACAGTGAGCCCGCATCCACCATGATGCTGGCAAGTCTTTCAGAGACAGATTTTACCGCGCTCTTTTTCACTTCCAAAACCAGTTCATCGTGCACTTGCATAATAACTCGGGCATCTACTTTTTCATCCCGCAACCACTGATCAACATCAATCATGGCGCGCTTGATGATATCGGCTGCAGTACCCTGCATCGGTGCGTTAATCGCAGTGCGTTCGGCGTATTGTCGCGCCTGGTAGCGACTGGAATTGATGTCAGGCAAATACAAGCGCCTGCCGAATACCGTCTCTACATATCCCTCATGTTTGGCATTCAACCGGGTTGAGTCCATGTATCGCTTAACACCCGGGTAGCGTTCAAAATAAAGATCAATATAGTGCTTGGCGTCAGTTCGGGATATATCCAGCTGGCGCGCCAGCCCAAACGCTGACATGCCGTATATCAGACCAAAGTTAATCGCCTTGGCGGCACGTCTCTGATCAGCATCTACGTCATCGATAGGCTGCGAAAAAACCTCTGCGGCAGTAGCACTGTGGATATCATCGCCATTCTCAAACGCGGTCAACAAGCTTTCATCTGAAGACAGATGCGCCATGATACGCAGTTCAATCTGAGAATAATCAGCCGCCAGTATTTGATAGCCTTTGGGCGCTATAAAAGCCTCTCTTATGCGTCTTCCTTCGTGCGTACGAATCGGAATATTCTGCAGATTCGGATCTGAAGATGATAGTCGTCCGGTCGATGCAACTGCCTGATGATAAGACGTATGCACTCGTCCTGTCTTGTCATTGACCTGCAGCGGTAATTTATCCGTATAGGTCGATTTGAGTTTACTTAAACTTCTATATTCAAGTATTAATTTGGGCAATGGATACTCAGCAGCAAGCTCTTCGAGCACATCTTCCGCGGTCGACGGCTGCCCTTTGGGAGTCTTGCGGCTGACCGGTATACCCTTTACTTCATAAAGAATCTGACCAATCTGTTTGGATGATCCGAGATTAAATTCCTGCCCGGCATCCTCATGCGCCAAGGCTTCAATAGATGCAACTTTCCCGGCTATTTCATCGCTCTGTTTTAGCAACAACTCTGAATCGATCATAACGCCGGTACGCTCAATGGTGGAGAGCACAGTCAATAAAGGCATTTCTATTTCGCGATAAACTTTATCAAGCGCAGGCTCCGCACTTACTACCTTGTGTAACTGGCTGTGCAACTGAAGTGCAATATCTGCATCTTCGGCCGCATAGTCTGCTGCAGGTTCAATTTCAATCTGATTAAAGCCCAGTTGCTTTACACCCTTACCGGCAATATCTTCAAAATGGGTGGTTTTAATATCCAGGTATTTTTGCGCCAGTGTATCGAGATCATGACGATTAGACGATGCATCACAAATATAGGACTGCAGCATGGTGTCTTCTGTAATGCCGCGTAAGTCTATCCCGTGGTTCAGCAATACATTGCGATCATATTTAAGATTCTGACCAATTTTTTTGACACTGTCGTTCTCAAGCAACGGCTTTAACTTAGTGAGCGTTTCATCTCGATCAAGCTGCGCAGGCGCACCTTCATAGTCATGAGCCAATGGAAGGTAGGCCGCTTCTCCTGGGGTTACTGCGAACGATAATCCAACGATTTCAGCATCCATGTAATTAAGACTTGTGGTCTCAGTGTCAAATGCAAAACTACCCGATTCTTCAATACTTTTTATCCAGCGGTTTAATACAACTTTGGTACTGATGGTCTGATAATCGCGCTTTTCTATTTTCTCAACTTTAGGGGCCTTGGGTGCCGCTGCGGCTTTAGCGGGTGCGCTCTTACCATCAAGTTCATTGAGCCACGCTCTGAACTGATAGCGCTCAAGCATCGGGCGCAGTGCCTCGGTATCCGGTGACTTGATATCCAGACTATCAAGAGATTCCTCAAGTTCAACATCGAGTTTGATCGTCGCGAGATCATAAGAGAGCGGTAAGTTAGGAACTGCTTCACGCAGGTTTTCTCCAATTTTGCCTTTTACCTCAGAAGCATTGGCGATCACTCCTTTAAGGTCATCATAGGCGTCGAGCCATTTAACCGCGGTCTTCGGGCCACACTTGAACACTCCGGGAATGTTATCTGCCTTATCGCCCACCAGCGCCAGATAGTCGATGATCCGCTCTGGAGGCACGCCGAATTTTTCCACCACACCGGCAATGTCATAGGTTTTGTTGCTCATTGTGTCTATTAGAGTGACATGCTCATTAACCAGTTGGGCGAGATCCTTATCGCTGGTCGATATGACTACCTGTCGCTTCGATTCCGTGGCCTGGCGCGCCAACGTACCGATCACATCGTCTGCCTCCACGCCGGACACACTCAGCAATGGTAGCCCCATCTTGCGGATCATCTCATGCAGTGGCGCAATCTGTGCTCGTAAATCGTCCGGCATTGGCGGTCGATTGGCTTTGTACTCAACATACATGTCGTTACGGAAGGTTTTACCCTTGGCATCGAAAACCACGCCCATATGGGTCGGCTGATAGGTATCCAGCAACCGCCGCAGCATATTGATGACACCCAGCATTGCACCCGTCGGCTCACCGGCTTTATTGGTCAGCGGAGGCAAAGCGTGAAAAGCACGGAAAAGATAGGACGATCCGTCTACGAGTATCAGAGGAGGTGTATCTGACATACTAATTAGACCCGGGCAAGTGGCTGTAGGTGGTTGTTTGTGAGAATACCTGTCTGCAGGATTTTAATCGACACAGTACTGTTCAAATAGCGGTTTTATGCCGACTCTCTTGCCCCACCGCAGATCCATCTGCAGACCAATCAATGCCAAACGCTAACAGGGCTCGGCCCCACAATCGGCTATAGTATCCCGCACACCATACGACACGCGGCGAACGTACAACGCTTTAACCAGCTCAATGCCACCGGCACACAAACCCGGAACACAAACAATGACGATAAGAAAAAAACCACAACTCAGAAAAAGTGCTGACATAGACCACGCATTGAGCCGTGAGTCATGGAAGATCTTCCAGATCATGTCCGAGTTTGTCGAGGGCTTTCAGAAGCTTGCTGCCATCAGTCCATCTGTCAGTGTATTCGGGTCTGCTCGATTCAAACCGGATCACAAATACTGCCTGCTTATTGAGGATATCTCGCGCAAACTGTCTGACGCGGGCTTTGCCGTCGTCAGTGGCGGTGGTCCGGGTATCATGGAGGCCTCTAATAAAGGTGCATACGCAGGAAAATCCGCCAGTGTCGGGTTGAACATTCAGCTGCCTTTTGAGCAGTCCGGCAATCCTTATCAGGATATCGCCATCACTTTTAAATATTTCTTTGCTCGCAAAGTGATGTTCGTAAAATATGCATCGGCTTATGTAGTCATGCCCGGCGGCTTTGGCACACTGGATGAAATGGCCGAAATCCTCACCCTGATGCAAACCGGCAAGTCGCGTAAGATACCGGTTATCCTTGTCGGCTCGGAGTTCTGGACCGGCTTTGTCGATTGGCTGAAAGCGTCAATGCTTGAGATGGGGACCATCAGTGAAGGAGATCTCGATCTCTTTGTCATAGAGGATGACCCTGAAAAAGTGATCGAAAAGATTTTCGATTTCTACGAAGGTGTAGACATGGATGCTGTCATAGCGAACGACGACATTTCCATGGACATATAGGCAGATAATCGCTTTCGCGCTAACATACTGCGATCCACCGATATTTTCGCCGCAAGCTTTAAAGCTGTAACACTGTTGCCAAGCCACATTGCAAGCTAATGTCAGTTTTCACCTCTATCAATAACCGCCAGCTCGAAGCGTTTCTGGCCAACTACTCACTGGGTAGCTTACAAAGCTTCACCGGTATTGCCGCCGGTATAACCAACAGCAATTTTTTTGTTGATACCGATAGCGGTCGCTACATTCTGACTATTGTAGAGCACGAAAGTCCATCGGACGTCGAGTGGTTCATGCAGCTACTTGAGCACTTGCGTGAAAGTAAAATTCCCTGCGCCAAGCCTTTTAAAGCACAGTCGGGCGATTTTACAGGTCAATACACAGGCGTAATTGCAGATAAGCCTGCAACATTGGTGGAATGCTTAAACGGCGCCGATAAAAACCATGTCAATGAAGATAATTGCAACGCGATAGGAAGAGTTTTGGCAAGCATGCATACGAGTTGTCAAAACTACGCATCGAAAAGATCCGATTCACGCGGCGCTGGCTGGCGTACGGCAACCGCTCAACAAGTGCGTGAGAAGCTCGTTCCTCAAGAGCAGCAGTTACTTGATCAGCTTATGCAAGCCGGATTTACTGATCTCCTGAACAGCTTGCCATCCAGTGTCATCCATGCAGATTTGTTTCGCGATAACGTATTGTTCGAGAACGATGCCATCAGCGGAATAATCGATTTCTATTATGCCTGCTCAGGCTGCATGCTCTATGACCTCGCCATTACATTCAACGATTGGTGTCGGTTGGAAAACACAGAGATTGACTACGCCAAGGCGCGTGCCTTGCTGGCAGGCTATGAAAGCATTCGGCCTTTAGAAACCAATGAGCGCTTTGCCTGGCCCGAGGTTATTCGTTGTGCTGCGCTGCGATTTTGGCTGTCTCGTCTTCAAGATTTGCACTTCCCTCCCGAAGCGCTCACCACCCACACAAAAGACCCTTCCCCATTCGAAAAAATACTGGTCTCGTCATCGATTCATTACGAAGACATGTCAACCTAATAGACAGTTTTTTACTCGACAAGTTCCTCGGTTTCTGAGTGAGCGTAAACAGTCAAAAAGTGTTAGCATCGACTCGATTCGGCACGCTCTTCAGAGCCATAACGCACCGAATACCTTCATCTAACACGCACTAATGAAGGCCCAAAAAATCGAACAAACACTGGGGAAATCTCAATGAAAAGACGTGATTTTATTAAAACTGGCGCGGCGGCTACCGCCGCGGCCGGTGCCACTATCACCGCAGCACCAGCAATTGCTCAATCAAAAACCGAGCTGACAATCGTCTCTACCTGGCCGAGGGATTTCCCGGGTTTAGGTGTGAGTGCACAGCGACTGGTCGAACGCATCTCAGAACTTTCTGACGGCAAGATTGTTACCAAATACTTTGCTGCCGGCGAGCGTGTTGGCGCATTCGACGTATTCGACGAAGTAGCAGCAGGAAACAGCCAAGCCTACAT
>CAZQKJ010000034.1:0-17763 GCA_964593315.1 uncultured Granulosicoccaceae bacterium | reverse complement strand
GTGTAATCGAGCCCTTGTTTATCAAGGCGCTTGCTGGCTAAACCTGGCAAAGGCTGTTGTTCCGTTAGTGAAAGCGAGGCCATTCGGCCTCGTTTTTTTTTCTAATATTTCTACACTCGTGATGTCTCAAGCTCAGTCTGTGCAAGGCAGTTGGCTGTGAGTCCGTAACGACTTAGGTGCTCTGTGTTGTTCTGGCTGCATACATGTGCAACCATCTCCTGACTCGCACGCCGGTTTATCCGGCTTATAATATCCTTTACAGCTTCGGGCATACAGACACGGGTATACAGGCAGATGGCAAAGCACTTAAAGACCGCACGCAGCGCAGAGCTGCGCGCTGAAGATGACAGTAAAGTTCGTCAGGTTGTCGAAGGCATTCTGAATGACGTCAGCAAGCGCGGTGATACCGCGGTGCGTGAGTTATCCGAAAAGTTTGATAACTACTCTCCCGACAACTTTCTTCTATCAGACGAGGTCATAGCGCAGGCGGTAGGCCAGGTAGCAAAGCAAGACTTGATCGATATTGAGTACGCTCAAACCCAGGTCAGAAACTTTGCACAGCATCAGAAAGATTCACTGAGTGATATAGAAGTCGAGACAACACCCGGTGTCATCCTTGGCCATAAGAATATACCGGTTAACTCGGTGGGTTGTTACGTACCCGGAGGCAAGTATCCGATGGTGGCGTCAGCTCATATGAGTGTAGTGACTGCAAGGGTGGCTGGGGTAGGTCGTATCATTGCTTCAGCGCCACCACAAAACGGCGCGCCGCACCCGGCTATTGTTGCTGCAATGCATATGGGAGGAGCAGATGAGATCTATTGTATCGGCGGTGTGCAGGCGGTCGCTGCAATGGCGCTGGGTACCGAGACCGTAGCGCCGGTTGATATGCTTGTGGGTCCTGGTAACGCGTTTGTAGCAGAGGCCAAACGACAGTTGTACGGTCGAGTGGGTATTGATCTTTTTGCAGGACCAACTGAAACGCTTGTAATTGCTGACGCTACGGTTGATGCCGAGATGGTGGCAACTGATTTACTCGGGCAAGCTGAGCACGGCGTAAACTCACCGGCGGTGCTTATTACCAATTCTGAATCACTTGCCCGACAAACACTGGCAGAGGTTGAAAGAATACTGACTATTCTACCGACTGCAGATGTGGCCAGAGTATCGTGGCAAGACTACGGTGAAATCATTCTGTGCGACAGCTACGATGAAATGCTTGAGCAGGCAGAGTTTCTGGCATCAGAGCATGTGCAGGTGATGACTGACCGCGATGAGTGGTTCTTACAGCATATGACAAACTATGGCGCGTTGTTCCTTGGTCAGCGCACCAATGTTGCCTACGGGGACAAAGTCATTGGTACTAACCACACCTTGCCGACCAAAAAAGCCGGTCGCTATACTGGCGGTTTATGGGTCGGGAAGTTTATCAAAACTCATACCTATCAGAGAGTCACCACAGATGAGGCGTCCGCCACCATGGGTGAGTATTGTTCGCGGCTTTGTATGCTGGAAGGTTTTGTCGGGCATGCTGAGCAGGCTAATGTTCGTGTGCGTCGATTTGGCGGTAGAAACGTACCGTATGGCGAGGCTGCTTTACCAAAAGATAGTGCTGCGGATTAAAAGATATGGACTTGCCAAAAGCACCCTCATTTCAATTGAACGGCAGGCGTGCGTTAGTCACTGGTGCGTCCAGTGGTATAGGTTTTGGCTGTGCTGCGGCCCTGGCGCAGGCAGGAGCACACGTGGTGATGGCGGCGCGCACAAAGTCCAGCCTTGATGCAGCCGTAACCGCTGTGACCGATGCGGGCTTCAGTGCCGAGAGTTTGGTGATGGACATCAGTAGTCTGGAGTCCATAAGCAACGCCATGCAGTCTCAGCATCTATTTAATATTGTTGTTAACTCTGCTGGTACAGCATGCCCGAAGCCTGCGTTAGAGACTACGCCTGAAGACTTCCAGAACGTGATGGATACCAATGTGCGTGGTGCGTACTATGTGTCGGTCGGAGCGGCACGTGCCATGGTTGATGCTGGTTGTGGCGGTTCCATCATACATATCTCATCACAGATGGGTTTGGTTGGCGGTCTTGATCGTACCGTGTACGCCGCCTCCAAGCATGCCGTAGAGGGCATGGTAAAAGCCATGGCAATTGAATGGGGTACACACAATATACGCGTTAATACCGTGTGCCCGACATTTATAAAAACACCGCTAACCCAAGTCACATTCGATAACCCTGAGCGGGTAGCGTGGATAAAATCTAAAATTAAGCTCGATCGGATTGGCGAGATTGAAGACATTATGGGTTGTGTTTTATATCTTGCGAGTGATGCCTCGGCAATGGTAACCGGCGCTTCCCATCTGATTGATGGAGGTTGGACTGCCGGTTGATAAGCAGTTGCTTTGCAGGCGCTCCGTGTGGTGATGTTTTGCCTTTGCTGCAACGGTGTCGCTCTTGAAGTGACTTTGCCTAAACTAAAAAAACGTACCACCATAACGGTGGTACGAAGGCACATCCCTGTGCTGAGGTTGGAGATCCTTAGTCGATTAACAAAGAGGCAGCTGAGCCTGCAACGACGCAAGTTGCGTTGTTTTCCCAGCCCCATCCGTCGCCGTCAGAGTCACTGGATGCATCGACACAGTGAGGACAGATTGTGCGGGACAGATCAAATGCTGAGCCTTGTACCAGGCACGATGCGTTATTTTCCCAGCCCCATCCGTCGCCGTCAGGGTCTGCTGCAGTGCCGGTGGCACAGTAGGTCGGGCCGACCATGCCCAACGGTGCTACACGGCAAGATTGGCCATTTTCAAATCCAAAGCCATCGCCATCTGAGTCACTCGCGGCAGAAGCGCAGAAGGCCAGATCATTTCCGGTAATCGGTGTTACCGGTGTTGGAGCTGGAGTTGGATCAGGGGTGGGAGCAGGTGCTGGAGCCGGGTCAGGTGCAGGTGCCGGGTCTGGAACAGGTGCTGGGTCTGGAACAGGTGCCGGTTCCGGAGTTGGCGCAGGCGCGTTCGCATCGATTGCATTGAAGGTAAGGTCAGCTACAACTGACGTACCGTCTTGTGCAAAAACTGTAGCTTCGATTGTATTGGCACCACTTGCAAGATCGGCTGCTGCGATTGTGCCTTGCCAGTTGCCGAGATTATCAATGTTAGTGGCGCTTACTGCACCACCGTTCAATGAAAGGGTAACTCGGTCAATACCGGTAGGGGGTACACCGCCCGTGTTCGCGATCACTGCGGCAAGGTTGTCGACATCCTGCACTTCTGTACAAGTGCCGCCAGTGATGTTTGCAATCTCACCAAGGTCTGAACCGTTACATGATTCGGCACCATCGCCAACCGAGAATGTTTCTACTCGAATACCTGCATCTCTTGCCGCGTTGGCTGCGGTTGTGACGCTACCGAAGTTTTGTCCATCAGTTAAAAAATAGGCCACTCGTTGTTCACTGGACGGTCTGGTATTCATAAGGCGGGTCAGTTCGATCAATGCGTCTTCGAAGTCGGTACCGCCACCAACGTTTGTGTTACCACCACCCTGATCGAGCTGTACCAGTGTCTCATCTATATCAGACACGCCGTTGCCATTGCTGTCACTGTTAGGTGGGGAAGTGAAGTCCTGTTCTGTGGCAGCACTGGAGCCGAATGCAATGACTGCAGAGCTCACTGAAGGATTAGAGCCAAGGCTGTCATTAAGCGCCATGACTGCACCAATCTCGCAATCGAGGGTTGAACCGACCCCTGAATCATTGGGTGAAAAGTTATCTCCCGCGTCCACTACGCCGTCATTGTTGCAATCGTTACTGCCGCCAGAGGTGCTGCCGGATACATCCAGTACGAAAGCGACGTTTGACCTACCCGTTGAAGGAACGCTTCCGATATTGACAGTTCCTTCAACTGCGACAGGAGCGGTGATATCGACATCTTCAGAACTTGCAGGTCTGGTTATTCCTATGTTGAGAGTTTGAGATGTGGTCGTTTGCCCGCTGTTCGGGTTGACCGCGTATACGCTTGTAGACAACGCAAGAGCCGCCGTTGCTAAGGTGATGACAGGTTTTGACATAAGTACCTCTGGATTAGTGTGTGGCCGTAAAAGCCGAGGAGATCATTTACACTGGGAATATAATCCCGCTATATGTGGTGGGATTATTTTCCTATACAGATAGTAAGTCAAGAGATTTATCTTTGCTGATCTCGCACAGGCGAGGGCACTTAGGACCCAGGGAGGGTATCGAGTGCAGGTAATGTGAAGTTGATTTGAATTTTTTTGCGCTGGTGAAAGACAGAATTGCCCGGCCGCACCTGGAGCCGACAAATGCCGGTGGTTCTCGGCATCGTTATCCCCACGCATATTCACTTGACACCCGACAATGCGTATAGTTATATTGTCATGACAATAAAGATTTAATCGAGGCCATACTCACGATTACGTCCACCAGAACCCTACTGCTTGCTACGTTGTTTTTCTCCACGCCGGTGATACACGCAGAGTGTGTAGACACAGACGGTGATGGATGGGGGTGGAACGGAATTACGTCCTGCCCGGTGCCTGTAACAGCGCCAGAGTGTATAGATACTCTGCCGGTTGGAGATGGGTGGGGTTGGGATGGAATTACTACCTGACAATTACCGGTGACGGTAAGGGATTGTGTAGATTCTCCACCCGTTGGTGACGGGTGGGGTTGGGATGGTGTCACTTCCTGCCGTATTGAAGTGGGCGATAGTCAACCTGATATAACAACCATTGTCTCAAATACTATGGGCACCTCGTGTCGTAATACTGAAAACGCCTGTATCGATGGCACTGGCGTTGATCTTGGACCAAGATTCGTATCTGACCCAAACAATATAATCCGTAACGCGACTTTCGATGGTGGCGACAATTCTGATTGGAGTACCTATATCCACCCGCAAGCCGATGCATCTTTTGACTTAGCACAGTTTGAAGATCTGCGACTCTCGGTGTTCAATGCCTCAGTGTCGTGGCATATACGAGCCTTTGCGCTTGATCTTGAACTAGAAGCAGGGCGAACTTATCGATTGTCTTTTGACCATGAGCTCGGTAGCAGAATGTCGGGTGGCACAAGCTCTGTCGCTGTAGAAAGTGCTATTGACTACACACAGTATTTGCCCCCGCAAGAGTTCCAGTCATCTATTGTCAGACTGCGCTACCAGATAGACTTTTTTATGCCGGTAACTGACAGCAATGTCCGCGTCAGCTTCAATTTAGGTGATAATTTTGGTGCTATTTGGTTTGATAACGTAGTGCTTGTTGCACTGAATTAAAGCATACGTTCTTAAACGCTTAGAGTAACAAAAAAAATTTGTCTTCGACTCATTTCACTGCTGTTCAAAATCAATTTTTTCATCTACCGGTAAGCCATAGAGATAGCGCCGCAGGCAATCGAGGCTTAGCTCAACAGCGCCGGTCCGTGCCCATCCACTGCGTCCGGGCAATAACGCCAGTCGTTGACTGTTGCCCTCGGGGCCTGCAATACCAATACAGATTTTTAGCATTGATCTCTCACTGTCTTCACTGGCTTCAATCGCGGTGAGTACGGTCAGTGCGTAGTCAGAGCCGCTTTGCTGCTTAAGTGCTGTGGATAATGCTATTGCGGTATCAGTGGTTATCACTTCGGATGAGCCAGTGGGAGATGGCTTGCCAGTTGACTGGTACAGAGTCTGAAGGTGAGGGCTTACCACGCACTGTTGCACAACGCTTGCACCCTTATCCTGATGCATAAGCCGGGTGGCAATTGCACCACTGGTAGTCATTTCCATACACGATAAACTATGGTTGGAACCCAGTAGTTTGTCGATAATTATGGACTCCAGTGTGTCTTTGTCTTCACACAGAATGAAGTTGCCGAGCTTGCGGCGGACTTCGGCTTCTATTGGTTTAAGCGTGTGTTCGAGCTCGCTTTGGTTTTTAGCCTGTACACTGAGTTTGGTTTCCAGCTGCGGGTAGTGCGATTGAAAACCCAGCTTGACGGCACCGGACTTTTCTAACGCAGGATCGATAGTGTCTTTAAGCATCAGGTCCGCGCGTGACTCACCAATACCAAACGTATGAAAACGTTTGAGGCTTGTGACCATTTGGCTTCCGCTTAATTTTAATAGTCTTGGAATGATTTGTTCATCTACCATACGCCGCATCTCGCGCGGGACACCGGGTGTGAAAAAGAATCTTGCCTTATTGATGTCAATGGCAAAGCCGCAGGCGGTGCCAATCGGGTTGTCAATAAATTCTGAACCGGCCGGTAGCATTGCCTGGGTAACATTGTTTTCCGGCATTTTGCGACCGCGGCCTGAGTAATACTGTTTCAGGTTTTCAAGCCATGGCTCATGTAGTTCCAGTTCCACACCGGCGGTTTCTGCTGCCACCTCTTGTGAGAGGTCATCAACAGTCGGGCCAAGGCCGCCGTTCACAATTACCGCATCTGCGCGCTCAGCGGCCTGTAGAAAGGCGGTTGTCAGATCTTCTCTGTCATCACCGACTACAGTGCCCCAGGTAACCGACAGGGCTTTTTCTGTCAATCTTTGCGCCATATACGCATAGTTTGTGTTGATGGTTTTGCCGGTCAGTATTTCATCACCGGTGCAGAGGATTTCGATTTTCATGACAGTTTTTTTTCTGAGGGGGATGTGGCATTTTGAGCGCTTTCGCGAGCGGTGTGATGGTGCTTGACTGAAGTTTACTATAACCCCGAACCTTGTCCTGTCTTTTGAAGGAAGCTCTGTTTTGAATTCGGGCTGGTGCCGATGGGTGATGACTATTGACCCAGTGGTTATTGCAAACTGATCCCGAAGGTGTAATGGTTTCAAATTCCGGAGCATACAATCGGTCCGATTCACCATGAAAAATTCTTCACGTGTTTTTCCGCGCCACTGCCACAGTGATCTTCCGGTTCTGTCTTCAGGGAAGGGCTGCTATCTGATTGACAGCACCGGTAAAAAGTATCTGGATGGGTCGGGTGGAGCGGCGGTATCGTGTCTTGGTCACGGTGATACAAAAATTATTGAAGCGGTAAAAAAACAGCTTGATACCGCGGCGTTTGCTCACAACAGTTTTTTCACCAGTGAACCCGCGGAAGCACTGGCACAACTATTAACAGACAACGCACCTGGTGGCCTTGAGCGGGTGTATTTTGTGTCTGGTGGTTCAGAAGCCGTAGAGGCATCTCTGAAGCTTGCCCGACAATACTTTGTAGAGAAAGGTGAGTCGGCAAGACATCGGGTCATAGCCCGCAGACAAAGCTATCACGGTAATACCATCGGCGCGCTGGCAACCGGTGGCAATGAATGGCGGCGTGCCACATTCGGGCCGATGTTGCCGGATACATCGCATATCGCTCCGTGCTTTGCTTACAGAGATAAACAAGAAAACGAGTCTTCCCATGACTATGGTCTTCGCGTCGCCGATGAGCTCGAGCAGGAAATTCTGCGACTGGGTGCTGATCAGGTAATGGCTTTTGTCGCGGAGCCTGTTGTGGGGGCCACGCTCGGGGCAGTCACTGCAGTACCTGGCTACTTTAAAAGGATTCGTGATATCTGCCATCGTTATGGTGTTTTATTGATCCTTGATGAAGTGATGTGTGGCATGGGTCGTACCGGCAGATTATTCGCTTGTGAAGAAGATGACATTGCGCCGGATATTGTCACTATCGCGAAAGGTCTTGGGGCAGGTTATCAGCCATTGGGTGCGATGATCTGCACGGATGAAATCTATCAAACCATCAGTGATGGCAGCGGTTTTTTTCAACACGGACATACCTATCTTGCTCATCCAACGGCTTGTGCGGCAGGTTTAGCGGTAGTGACCGCATTGCTAGATCGTGGTCTGGTTGAGCGCTGCAAAGTGCAGGGTGATAAAACCCTGTCAGCGCTGCAGACGAAGTTTGGCGGTCACGAATTTGTGGGTGATATCAGGGGCAGGGGGTTATTTCTGGGGCTTGAGCTTGTCAAAGATAAGAAAACTAAAGCACCTTTTGATTCATCCTTGGGTTTGAACAAGCTGATAAAAAAATCTGCCTTTGATGCGGGCTTGATCTGTTATCCAATGGGAGGAACCATAGACGGTAAATCCGGAGACCATGTGCTGCTGGCGCCACCGTTTATTATTCAAGACGAGCAAATCACAGAGCTTGTAGATAAGCTCTCATTTGCTATTGAATCGAGTTTGAAAACAATCGGGTTTGAAAGCAATCGGGTATAAGTGGCAGCGCAGGTTTGCACTGCCACCTTTAACCACTGTACTCGGCAAGAGCCAGTGTTTGCTCCCACACAGCAGTCTCGATAGTCACTTCTGTCACTACTTGCCTTTGTGTGCCAGGTAGTCTCGCACCCTCTTGTGCGTCAATCGCTGTCGATAGTGTTTCCAGTCGGTCCCAGAATGCATCACCCGAATAGGCCTCGGGGTCGAGTAAAAAATAAAACTGCCCAAGATTATGGGGATTGCCTTCAGGGGCTTTCAGTGCGCTTGTGTGGATTGAGTTAACACCACCGGTCACTGCTGCGGCGAGTACTTCTGCCATCAAACCAAACCCGTATCCCTTGTAGCCACCTGTCGATACCAGTGAGCCTTTCAACGCGGCCTGGGGGTCGGTGGTTGACTGACCTTCGCTATCGATTGCCCAGCCATGTGGAATGCTTTCACCGGCGGCAGCTGCCATAGTGATTTTACCCAATGCGACAGCGCTTGTGCTCTGATCAAACTGGAATTTTACGCCACCACCTTTGGCGGGAATGGCCATCGCAATGGGGTTGGTGCCGAGCACCGGTGTCTTTCCTCCCGGGGGAGAGACCACAGCCGATGCGTTGGTGAGTCCGATGCCGATATAGCCTGCGTTGGCGATTTGTTCTGTGAAATACCCCAATGAAGTGCAGGTGTGAGCGTGACATATAGCAAGTGATGCAGTGCCTGTGTGCTTCACAACGTCGAGTGCTTGCGGTAGTCCTCTGGCAAACGCCGCCTGAGCAAAACCGAATTGTGCATCAACTTTAACGCTTGCGGATTTTGGCATGCTCACCTGCGGTTCTGCTGTGCCTTTAACTCGGCCTGAAATAAGCTGCCTGCAGTAACTTTCAAGGTAGTAGAGGCCGCAAATAAGATTGCCATTGGCCTCGGCTTTTTGGACCGCATCTGCTACTTCATTGGCTATCCACTCTGAAGCGCCGTGTGCTACGAGTGCCTGACTGGTTTTGCTCTTAACGATATCGAGACTGACAGTGGTGCCAGACATAGTGGTTGCCCTGTTGTTGACCGAGTCAGTAGTGTCGCACAACCGGACAACCTGCCACTGCTTTCAAAGCGGCACTGAAGCCCTGCGATAGAGAGTTTGACGAGCCGGGGAGTCTGTTCGGTAGTAATCCAGGAGCCTCTGCCGCGCAGACTCCTAGCCCGGATTATTCATGAGGATTCGGCTTCCAGAGTCAATAACGCTAAACAGGTCACTCGATCGCCTGAGAAACGTGGCTCGCCACGTGCCGAAGGGGATCGTGTGAGATGTGACGCGCTTTTGGCTCCTGAAGTCGAATAGACAGACTGTTATTTGAGTCATGACATTAAAGTGCCATGAAACCCTAAAAATACAGTACATTGCATAAAAACTCGTGTCGCCTCATGAATGATCCGGGCTAGAGCATGTCGTGCTCTTCCAGAACCTTGCGCGCAACCCGGAAGCACTCAAGAGATTGTGGAACCCCACAGTAGATACCGATGACATGGATGATGGCTCTAATCTCTTCTTTACTGACACCGTTACTAATCGCGCCACGGCAATGTATTTCCCATTCGTGCATTTTGCCCAGTGCGCCAATCATGGACAAATTCATCATGGAGCGGGTTTTGGCATCAATGGTCTCATCGCCCCATCCGAAACCCCAGCACCAGGCAGTCATCGCTTCCTGGAACGGCAGAGTGAAGTCGTCAGCGGCGGCCAGATTTTTCTCAACGTAAGCGGCACCCAGTGTGGCCTTGCGTTTTTCCAGGCCGGTTTCGAAAAGGTCGTTATCCAATTGCGGTGTTCTCCAGTGCAGGATTATCAGGATCTGCCAATAGCTTTATTGGCCGGGTAATAAGCGGGTCTCGCTAGTAGATTGCCCTGGTACTCCGCAGGAGGCAGGGCATCGTGTTCTGATCGGAATTCTGCCCGAGTGACGTGTCTGATACAACAGAGGTCGGTTCGTCCGTGTTGCGCTATAATTTCCAATCCCCCGCAGTACTGCGGTTAGCACTGAACCCAAGAAACGTTGATGCCAGACTTTAAATCAGACTTCCTCAAAATCCTGTCCGAGCGCGGTTTCATTTATCAGACCTCGGATGATAATAATCTCGATCAATTGTTCAATAGTGAGACAGTGACCGGGTATATCGGATTTGATGCCACCGCTAACAGTTTGCATGCGGGATCACTCATCCAGATAATGATGATGTACTGGATGCAGCAAACCGGGCACCGGCCGATTGCACTCATGGGTGGTGGTACCTCCATGATCGGGGATCCGTCGTTCCGCGATGAGGGGCGCAAGTTGCTTACCCGTGAAGATATCGATACCAATCTTGCGGGAATCCGAAAATGTTTTTCAAGCTATTTACAATTTGAAGAACAGGGAGGAAATGCATTAATGGCGAACAATGCGGACTGGTTGATGGATATTAACTATGTTGAGTTTCTGCGTGATGTGGGGCAGTACTTTTCAGTTAACCGCATGCTGTCTTTTGAGTCGGTAAAACTCAGACTCGATCGCGAGCAGTCGCTGTCGTTTCTTGAATTCAATTACATGATTCTGCAGGCCTATGATTTTGTAGAGCTGAACAAACGCTATGATTGCCGAATGCAAATGGGTGGTTCTGATCAGTGGGGCAACATTATCAATGGCATTGATCTTGGGCGGCGTATAAACAATGCATCACTATATGCACTCACGTCGCCACTGCTGACAACCTCGTCTGGTGGAAAAATGGGCAAGTCTGCAAGCGGGGCAGTTTGGCTTAACTCAGATCTTTTAAGTGTTTATGAGTTTTGGCAATACTGGCGCAATACCGAGGATGCAGATGTTGAACGATTTCTAAAACTTTATACAACCCTGCCTCTTGACGAGATTGCTAAACTCGCAGCCTTGCAGGGGGCTGAATTAAACGATGCGAAAAAAATACTCGCAACAGAAGTCACCGCTATGTTGCATGGCCGGGAAGAAGCTGAAAAAGCTGCAGAGACTGCTCGCGTTACTTTTGCGGAAGGGCAAACTGCCAGTGATCTGCCCACGATCACAGTTGCATCAACAGAGATTGATGAGGGAGTTGGATTACTTGGTTTGCTGGTGCAGGCGGAGCTTGTAAAAAGTAACAGTGATGCTCGTCGCGGAATTAAAGGGGGTGCAGTCAGAGTTAATGATGAATCAGTCAGTGATGAAAAAATGATAATTGACTCAAGTCATCTTGTTAACGATAACGCGGTTAAGTTGTCGTTCGGCAAAAAGCGTCATGTATTAGTGCGTAAAGGCTGATGCGTTACAGTTGCCAGTATTAAGTGTGTTGAAGTCATAAACTAAAGAGGTATTACAAATGAATATAGTTGCAAAATTAATAACGGCTGCATTGTTTACCAGTGTAGTTGCCTGCAGTAGTGACGATGATGACAACGGTATCACAGGCCTTGGCGATACTGCAGATGGCGCGAACCAGACCAGTATGCCGGCTCCAGGGGCTGATATAAACCCGGGTAGTCCCGAGCCTTCACCTATTGATGGCACTTGGGTCAGCAATTGCGGTCCGGTGGTTAACGAGTTTGAAATGGTAACGCTTGTAATTGCTGACGGTGTCGAAAACAGAACCATACGCTCATTTACTGACAGTGATTGCAGTGTGCCGTCAGTACCGGGCGTGCTTGAAATTGAGTCATCTCTGGAGTTCCCGGCAGGTGTGACGCAAACCTCTATGGGTGATGCCTCTTTTATCAACCAGATGGTTGAGTCACTGACAATCGAGGGTGTGTCGGCGACACCGGCAGAAGTGGCGATATTCACTGGTAGTCTGGGTTTTGATCTCGATATTGACTTCGATAATCAGATGGACATCTTTCTGCTGGCGTCAGATGGCAGATTGTTTTTTGGTGACAGGGGGTTATCTAATGTTGATGAGCGCCCGCAAACGCTGAATACAGCCATCTTTTATACGCAGCAATAATACGCAGCATAATGAGTGATGCTGCCAACGGTCGTTGGCAGCCTGGCTCGAGCCTATTCTGAAACAGGCGCTTACCAAAAGCAGGTGCTTACCAGGCAAGATTATCCAGCGCCGCTAAAAGTCTGTCTGTCTCAGGATCAGTACCGACAGTGATGCGTAGCCAGTTGTTTAAGGTGGGCTTGTTCCAGTACCTGACCAGGATATTTTGATCATCGAGGGCCGTGAAGATTTGTTCTGCATTGTGGTTTTCAGGCCGTGCGAAAACAAAATTTGCAGCGCTGGGCAGCACATTGAAATCTCGACTCTCAAGTTCATTGATCAGCCGTTTGCGCGTATCAATGATTTTATTGACCGTCTCCCGATAGTAGGTCTCATCCTGCAGTGATGCGACACCTGCCGCTTGTGCGATAGCATCGACCGGGTAGGAGTTGAAAGAATCTTTAACCCGTAACAAGCCGTCGATCAAATTGGCATCTCCGAACGCTGCACCGAGCCGTAAGCCCGCCAGGGAACGACCTTTGGAGAAGGTTCTGGTGACAACAAGATTCGGGTAGGTATCTATCAGGTCAATGCACGACTCTGCACCAAAATCTGCATAGGCTTCATCGACCAGAATCACTGTATTCGGATTGTTTTTGAGTAGCGTCTCAATGCGGGGTTTATCAATCGCGATAGCGGTGGGTGCATTTGGATTGGGGAAAATAATTCCACCACAGCTGCCACCGAATTGTTCGAGAGGAATACTGAAATCTTCATTGAGTTCAATAGTTTGCTGTGTGATGTTGAGCAGATCGCAGTAGACCGGATAAAAGCTGTAGCTGATGTTTGGAAACTGAAGGGGTTCCGCACGTTGAAAGAATGCCATGAATGCCAGAGCCAGCACTTCATCTGAACCGTTGCCAACAAAGACCTGATCTGGTGACACTGCGTGGTAGTGTGCAAGTGATTGTCTGAGCTTAAGCGAAGACGGGTCAGAGTATTTTCGTAAGGCATCGGCGCTCACCGACGCAATGGAATCCATGACCATGGGAGAGGGCGGATAGGGATTCTCGTTGGTGTTGAGTTTTACAACGTCATCACCACCTCTTTGTTCTCCCGGAACATAAGGGCTGAGACGTTTGACCAGATCGGTCCAGTACTGAGTCATGAGTTACCGGTGTTGTAGAGAGAGGTCCAAGGAGTCTGTGTGGTAGATCTCTGCGTAGTGAAAGCGCATCGTCTTCGCTATCGCCGCAGTTCTGCCCCACAGATGCCTAGCCTGCATCATTCACCAGGATTTGTCTAACCCGTTGTGGTGCAGCTACAGTCAGGTGCAATCTGCGGTATCTGTGTATTCGGTGGCGGGGCTACTGCAGTGTCCAGATCGGTACACCGATAAATTCAGCCAGCACCTCTGCATCACTCTTGATCGCTTTTGCGTTTCGATGATTCATGATGTTGACCCGCTCCCCGCATCGAAACACTACATTGATCTCATACTCTTTAGTTTTTATGCTTTTCTCATCTGCAGATCGGGATGAGCGCAGATCAGTATCATGCGCCTCACGGGTTCGATAAGAGAGCACCTGCAGTGCGTGCACCTGTGCCAGTGGCATCAGTGCAGATTCACCGACTTTCCAGCCAAAGATACGAGTTTTTTCTATCCAGAAAACACCGCGGGATTTGTCGAACTCCAGTGCTCGTACCGGTTTTCGCAAAAGCCAGGCAACCAGCACCAGAGCGGTACTGCAGAAGAGATAGACAAAGGTTTTGAAACTCGGGTCAATGTCTACGTTAAAACGGTCCGCTGGCAAGAAGGGCAGGCAACCAAACAGAGTCAGTGACAAAAGGCATGCACACAGTATGCTTGAGATAATCAGAGTGACATACTGCAGATTGAATATCGGTTTGAAATGCAACCAGGTATCTGACGAGGCAGTATCGATTTTACAGTTTCTTGATTCACCCACTGCGTGCGGTCGCATAGCTGACCAGGGCAGGTTGTCTTGAATTGCATCTTCAGCCATGAGCAGGTAACTCACTGTCTGCAGGGTACTCAATCGTCGGGGTGTTGTTGCGCCACAACAGGATGCTGAACCTGCACCGGGCAGATCGATTGTGAGTGTCTTGAATGAGTGGCTGCGAATCCATGAGTCAGGATAGCGGTAGCCTGTGCTAAAACTTGACGTCGATAGCTTTGCTCAAATAAAAATTGCAGGAGTGCTCACAATTTCAGGAGACTCGGCACCTTATTTCTCCAGCTGTGGCCCTGGAGGTTATCATTTGTCACAGCGGTGCCATCTCAACGACTGCATCCATATTGATTTCACCGTACACGTGTGGGAATAGTTCTTCACCGCCCACGGTATTCTCAAGTTTCAATTCTGCGTGCAGTAAATCGGAATCAATATGCAGCAGCATAAGTCCCGTGACTCCCTGATAGTAGCGTTCAATAACCCCTTTTAACTGCTCGGGTTTGCAGCAGTGAATGAAGCCCTCTGAAGTGATCGATTCACAGCGATAGCTGCCTGACTGTGCTGCCATGTCAACATCTTTTGAATGTGCTATGTGGAATATTAAAGCCATGATTTATGTTCTGAGATTAAGGCAGTTATGCAACTAGGTGTGAGAAAAAAAGATCGTGCGTTGTTGGGACGCTGGTCAGGATTATGTGTGAGGATTCGGCACCTATATGGATAATCCAGGCTAGAGCATGGCCTCACCGCGAGCCACCAGTATGTCCAGTGCATCTTTCTGCTTGTTGGTTGGGTTTAACGACAGGCCGCGTCTTGCCAATTGCAACGCTTGTTGTGGCTGTTGCAGTGATAAATGATTCAATGCCAGATCATAAAAAGTTTGTGGGTCATCTGGAGAGATCCTTAGTGCACGTTCCAGTAGCCCGATGGCACGTGAATAGTCGTTTGCATTGGCAGCGATAGAGGCCTGATCTCTCAAAGCTATTGCTGCTGGCAAGCTTTGCACGGCTTGTTCCGGAGGCAGGCTGGTAGTGGGCTCTATTAGCTGTGGTTCCGGTGCTCTGGTGGTAGCTTCCGGTGTGGTTTGCACTGTGCGCTCGACTGGCTGCGGTGCAGGTGCTGTGGTGCTCCTGGTAACTCTGGCTCCACAGGCAGATAAAGAGAAGACGGTCAGCCCCAGTACAAAGGTGATGACAAACGAGTTTTTTCTAACCATGGTTTAGGCCGGTAAAAAGATCGCCACAGTATACCTTGCATGTAGACCCGTGTTTGTATAGGTAACTGTCATTAGTTGTTCGACAAAATGTTCCCACTTTGCCAGCGCTCGCTTGTCCGCGAGTTTACTCACACAGGTTTGCAAGCAATGCCTGTGGATTACCTTGTGGAACAAAGTCACTGTGGAAGGGCAGTTTTACTGTTCCCGGGCAATCAGCGGCTGTTCGAACACCGTTGTACGGATTGATGCTCACGTAGCTCACTGATGCAGGTGCGCTGAATCGCACACTCCTGGGGCCGAGGTTCGCAATCGTGCGCGCCCATACCTCGAGTGCGCCGCTACTGCCGGTGACAGGGGTGGGGGTGTTATCGTCGTGACCCATCCATACCACAACACTATGTGATCCGTCATAACCTGCGAACCAGCTGTCACGCTGCTCATTGGATGTGCCGGACTTTCCGGCTATAGCGACATCAACCGGTATGTAGCGATAGGCACGTCTGCCGGTGCCTGCACGCATGACGTGTTGCAACGCGTAGTTGAGCTGGTGATTGGTCGCGCTGTCAACGGTTTGCTTAATTTTGAGCTGATAACGCTGTAACAATTGTCCATCACTGGCTTGTACCTCGCGAATAGCGCGGAGCGGTGTGTTGAATCCGGATGATGCGAGGTTCTGCTGCAAGGTCGCTACATCGATTACTGAGAGGTCAGTAGCACCGAGTAATAAAGAAGGTAAGGGCTCAAAGGTCTGATCGAGTTCATAGCGTTCAAGAGAGCGAACTATGTTGTCGATTCCAATATCGAGCCCAAGGTTGACGCTTGCCTGATTCAGTGAGTGCGATAAGGCATCCATTAACATTACCGGCCCGCGGCTTTCGCGGCTGTAGTTTGACGGGCTCCAGATATCACCGTTGGGTAGTTCGTGTTCTATTGGTGAGTCATCAATCAAGGTAGACAGGCTGTATTTAGACGGTTGCTCTAATGCTGCGGTATATACAAAGGGTTTGATCAGCGAGCCGATCTGGCGCTGTGCATCTAGCGCACGGTTAAAACCTGCATAGCGCGCTTCTCGGCCACCGAGTATTGCCAGTACCTCGCCATTGTCAGCACGGGTAACGACAGCTGCGGTCTGAAGTTTTTCTGCGGCGTCTTCAGACAGTGCCTGCTCGTTTTTGATTTGTTGGTATGCGCCGGACACCGCTTGTTCGAGCTGCTGCTGCACTATCGGATCAAAGTTGGTGAAAATCCCCAGGCCGTCTTTGTGCAGATCCTGGGTCGGGTAATCACGACTGAGCTGGAGTTTTACCAGATCAAGATAAGCCGGCTGCGCCATTGCTCCGCTATTGGTTGCTATCCCCAGCGGTTGTTGTTTGGCAAGTGTTGCGCTCTGTTCGTCGAGTATGCCATCGCGCTGCATAATACTTAGTACAAGATTGCGACGGTCTTTGGCACGTTGCGGGTGGCGAACAGGGTTGTAGTAACTTGGGCCTTTCAACATTGCGACCATCAACGCTGATTCATGAATGGCGAGTTCCTGCACCGGTTTATCAAATAAATGCAAGCTGGCCAGACCGAACCCGTGAATGGCGCGGGCTTTATCCTGTGCGAAGAAAACTTCGTTCACGAAGGCCTGTAGAATTTCTTCCTTGCTATAGCGTCGTTCCAGCGCGATCGCCATTGGCCACTCGGTGAGTTTTCGGCGGATGCTTCTTTCACGTGTCAGGAACAGGTTTTTAATGAGCTGTTGTGTCAGGGTGCTGCCGCCCTGGGCAAAACGTCGTTCTTTTATATTGACCCAGATTGCGCGCAGTATGCCGCGCACCGATACTCCGTGATGCTCGAAGAACTTTGGATCTTCAACCGCCAACAGGGCCTGGGTTAATCCTTCCGGCAGCTGTTCAAGGTTGATCAGTAAGCGGTCTTCAGTATTTGCAGGTGAGATACGACCGATAACTTGAGGTTCCAGTCTGGCGAGTGCTATATCCTGACCATTGGTACTAATTAGTGATTGTACTTGCCGGTCCTGCCAGCTTAGGGCCAGAGGTATTGCGGCTTCAAAGCCGTCTGCGAAACTGAAGCCACGGGTATAGAGGTAGACGCCGGATGCATCAGCTTTATATTGTCCTGGCTGCAGATTGCCCGTGGTGATTTGCGTATAGCCCAGTCGTTCCAGTTCCTCCACCACGGTGGATTGATCCAGATTGAGGCCTGCATAGAGCTCTAACGGGCGCGCATAAACCCGTGCGGGTATGGACCATTTAGGTCCGTCAAATACTTCCTGAATGCGTGTGTCGAGGCGCTGCATTGCACGTGATGCCAGCACCGTTGCCAACACAGCAATCGATAGCAACACAGCCAGAATGATAAACCACCATTTGTGGCGCGATAACAGATTTGTAT
>CAZQKJ010000033.1:0-18198 GCA_964593315.1 uncultured Granulosicoccaceae bacterium | reverse complement strand
CCCCACCGTTGCCGATACAGTAAAAGTGCACTATCACGGCACATTAATAGACGGCACCGTATTCGATAGTTCCGTTAATCGTGGCGAACCCATTTCATTCGGTCTCAGTCAAGTGATACCCGGCTGGACGGAAGGATTGCAGTTGATGGTAGAGGGCGAGAAGACACGCTTGTTTATCCCTAGCACGCTCGGCTATGGAAATCGTAGCGCCGGTAAAATACAGCCGGGCTCAACATTAATCTTTGACGTCGAGTTGATTGGTATCAATGTCGATTAATTAGACACCAATCTACTAAGAAAGGTGTACAAGTCAAGACTCACTGCCAGCGGAAGAATCCCGTGCAGAACAGCTGCGCGCTCACTTGAATACTCCAGCCTTAAACACCAGAGGGCTTGCCAGTAAAGGCACATACCAATCTCCGTGTGACTCACACCTGTCTGGTCAACACCGGATCATGGGGATCACTGACATCATATTGACGTATATCACCCTACAACCGATTACTAAAGTATAAAAACCGATCGTCCATCGAGATCAATATAACGTATACCCTGAACTCGGAGTTTAATGAGACTGACTGCGGCAGTGGCTTATAATGCTATGCACTCAACTCACTCTGATTGCCACTTTCGAGAGTTGCTCCTATTAACCTGCACAACGCTAATACTCACCCATCGAACCGGGACTGGCTGGCGATCTGCTCTGCTATTGTTGCAGTAGCTATATGGGGATGGTGGATGTCTGCCACCAGAGTTGCTGCACAGCAAAATATCGCACCAATCGATGTCGCACTAATGCGTTACTCCGTGCCCGCAATACTGCTATTCCCTGTATGGCTTTCAACCGTGCGTAAACTCAAGTCGGCGCCGCTGTGGTCCTTGATTGCAATGCTGGGTTGGGGAGCCCCGTTTTTGTGGTTTGTTACCGCATCACTAAAAGATGCCAAAGTGGTTTATCTTGCGACCATAGTACCCTGCACCATGCCCATTATTGCAGTGGCTGCCGAACGAATATTCTTTGCAAAAAAGCTCACCAGAACACAACTCACGGGTTTTGTATTCATAGTGTTGGCCGCACTATCAGTCGTATTCAATGCAGTAGCTGGTGGTGGTATCAGTATAACAAGTCTTGGTTTTATGTTTCTGGCCGCCGCTGGCTGGTCATCCTATGTTGTGGCTTTCCGCCATACTGGTTTGAGCGCCGCAGAAGGAGCTGCCTGGGTTTGCACCACGTCTACCCTGGCTATTGTACTGATTAAATTGATTACCAAAACCGCACTTCTGCCACTGACAAGTGACCAGATAATTTTCAACGCATTTGCACAAGGTTTTCTCTCGGGTTTCGTAGCAGTACTACTCTACACCGTTGCAATCGGCAGACTTGGTACAGCTAAAGCCGCCAGTTTCGGTGTTCTGGTACCTGCACTGGCCTCATTCTTTGCATGGATATGGTTAGGAGAAACACCTACTGCTCTTAACTTGCTTGCTTTGCTGTTAGGGACAACCGGAGTTGCGGTAATTAACGGCGCACAATTTATTAAAGAGTAGTGAAGAGTCAATTTCAGGCAATGAAACTACGCTGCCTGATCCTGAACTTACTGATTCAACTTAAACAACGTCTCTGTCCTGCTCTCGGACGATTCTGCTGATGATTGTTAAAAAGCCAGACTGCACCTGCAGTCTGGAAACCGAACAACATCAACTTCTCCAAAGGTCAGCCACCAGTTAAGCTCACGTCTTTGGAGACCACTACTATCAGAACATAGGATTTCCAGTACCTTTGTGAAAACATACATGTAGGTAAATAAACCGAACGGCGACCAGTAAACACCACCACTGCTAGATTCGTTGCGCAATTACTGCAGAACAAACGGTCGGGACAATACTCTAAGTTTCATATTCATTCCGTTGATAGATTATGAAACTAACCAAAACCCCTTATACCTGTGTACTCGTATTCTCATTACTCGGTGCAGGCTGTGCTTCAAATACCTACACCAGCGCAGACTTACACTCCGTATCTCCATCATCCAATATCTTTTTCTCGGTAACAGATGGTGTTGGAGTCATTCAGGGAATCGCCGAAACAGAGGGCGAGAGACTACGCCTTACCCGCAGTGCACTTGAGCTCGAAGGGGTTACAAAAGTGCGAAACCATGTTTCCGTAAGCCGCTAGTGAGTCACTGTCTGAGCGTCAAACCTGTGCAGCTACTATCTGTGGGTAGCTGTTCACTACGCGTCAATCCAGATTGCATAAGTGATATTTTACAAATATGTATTATTCACGCAACTTGTCCGAAATAGTAATGCGCAATAATATCAATCATCCAGTTCGCCATTAGCCAAAGCACCTGAGACACACAGGTTTATAACGTAGCTTTAGCTAAGCCAACACCTACGAGATTTCAGGAATATTTATGAGCGTAACAGATCACGTGAATTTAGAACGTTTTATGGAAGGCGTTGTAAAACGCAACCAGGGGCAAAGCGAATTCATTCAAGCAGTGCGTGAAGTGTCTCAAGATATATTCGAATTCATCGCCGACAAAAAAGAGTACCACGAAGCGCAGATTCTTCGTCGGATCGCAGAGCCGGACAGAGTGGTTTCTTTCAGAGTGTGCTGGGAGGACGATAACCATAACATTAGAGTTCAACGTGGCTGGCGTGTACAAAACAATAATGCTATCGGCCCCTACAAAGGAGGCCTGCGATTCCACCCCACTGTGAATGAAAGCATTCTAAAATTTCTGGCTTTTGAACAAACATTTAAAAATTCCCTCACCGGCTTACCCATGGGCGGTGGCAAAGGTGGTTCAAACTTTAATCCAAGTGGTAAATCTGATTCGGAGGTCATGCGTTTTTGCCAGTCATTTATGATTGAACTGTCTCGCCATATTGGTCCAGACACCGATGTGCCTGCCGGTGACATTGGAGTCGGCGCCAGAGAGATCGGCTATTTGTTTGGTCAGTACAAAAGAATAACCAATCGATGGGAAGGTGTATTAACCGGAAAAGGTCTTGAGTACGGCGGCAGCCAGATCCGTCCGGAGGCTACCGGATACGGCGCAGTCTATTTTATGCAAAATATGCTGAAGCACAACGGCGACACCATTGAAGGCAAAACTGCCGTCATTTCAGGCTCGGGTAACGTGGCAACGCATGCAGCAGAAATGGTTATTGCACAAGGTGGAAAAGTGCTCACATTATCAGACAGTGGTGGCTTTATACATGATCCTGCAGGAATCACACAAGAAAAGATCGACTGGGTAAAACAACTGAAAACCGTCAGGCGCGGACGAATTGAAGAGTACTGCGACGAGTTCAGTAGTGCTACTTTTCACAAAGGAGAACGACCATGGAAGGTAGACTGCGAACTTGCACTTCCTTGTGCCACACAAAACGAACTCAATAAAACAGAAGCACAAATGCTGGTACAAAACGGAGTGAAAGCCGTTGTAGAGGGCGCGAATATGCCCACCACCCTTGAAGGTGTCCATGTATTTCAGGACGCAAAAATCCTCTACGGCCCAGGCAAAGCTGCCAATGCCGGAGGGGTTGCAGTATCTGGCCTGGAGATGAGTCAAAATTCAGAACGTATCAGCTGGGATTCTGAAAAGCTTGAACGGCTGCTGGAGGACATTATGGGAGATATTCACGAGCGGTGTGTTACCTACGGAGATCAGACCAACGGCTATGTTGATTACGTCAAAGGGGCGAATGTGGCAGGCTTTAAAAAGGTTGCTGATGCGATGCTGGCCTACGGAGTCGTGTAGTTAGCCAGTGGAGTACGCTCAACAGAGCGGCTCTCAATAGAGCTTCTCGGGAAATCGCATTGTCCAGGACCCGGTAAATCGGTATTAATTTCAGCGGCAACTACTACCGCCTAATTGAATACATGGTAGGCCACGAACACACCTACGAACGTAACGATGCCAATCCCAATGGTGAGATAAATTATCCAGATTGGTTTAATTTTATCCATTTTATATACTCAGCTCAGAGGTAATCAGCACAGACAGTTATGGCAGTACCTCGGGTTCACGCAGGATAGCAGGTTCAAACTCAAGCCAAATAACAGGATCTCCAGACTATTACCTTTTAACAAATGCTAAACTAAGATCTCTCAATCGGCGACCTGTCAGTACTTGCCAGTGATGCCGTTTAAATCAGAGAGAACACATAGATTAAACCCGCTACGATCATAGCAACAATGAGTACGATTTCCGGCACCAACAGCAACGCCAGAAATCCCTTATCCAGCTTTATTTTTTTCCGCATGGTTCTCTTCTTCGAAAAATACAATGACCGATATCTACGGTATCTTATGGCAGAGTTCAGGCCAACATCGCGCCAGATCAAGTCGGAGAAAGGAAAATTGTACCCTAAGCAGTCCCGCGATGCATGACTGACATGATCACTCATTGCTGGTAAACAGTCCGCGCGCTACTCAAACTCATCACAAGTAAAGCCATTGACAACATTATGTTTTTCATCAGTCTTGTGAATGTGGAAGGTACACATTAATCCTACACCATTATTCAATTCCATCGCGTACACTCTATCCGTGAATCTCTCCCCAACTGAATAATTCTTGATGTTCCACATCCGGTTAATGTTCCAATTTTTAAGATCCGCGCTCAGTGCAGGAGCATCAACAACGACTGATATTTCATCATAGTACATAGCTCTATAGAAATCGTAAATCGATGTGCCTTGCGCATATAAATCCTCAATGTATCTGTCGGTATAGTCCGTTTCTTTCAATAGACCTCTGCAAGCTCCAGTCAGCGCATCACGTGGCGCAGTATTAATACCAAAATCAACGTTTTCTCCTACAACGATAATTCTGTAGAACAAAATAGCTCTGCTAAATTGAATATAGCCACAAATAACTCTATCTCTGTCATCACCCACGTATTCTTTCAGGATAACGTTCTTGCCATTACTTCTTTCCAGCCTCAGCCACGTTCTAATAGTCAGACCAAGCTCACCTAGTAAATCCCCCAACTCATTGAATTTTCTTTCTGCGATACTCTCAGCTACGGCATGCGGGTTAGCGACAATTCTGTCGCCATCCAATGCATAGGCATTGGAAAGGAAACAACAGAACAATATCACAGCCAGGTACGTACGAAACTGCATAGCCAATGCGCCTTGTTATCTTGTTAGAGCGAGTGTGAGAGTAGTGTAACAAGCGAAATAGCTAAAATCGATCTGGAAGTATCTTAGGCCACTCTCTAACAGGAGCAATGTCTCTTTTCCACTGATGAAATCTGGCAATCCCCATTGGCCATGCCCCAATGACAAGGATGCGGCATTGATCCCGACAAGTTAAGGAAGCGCTAATACCACCAGGAGTGTGGGGGCCTGAAATGCGTCAGTTAAGGATAAATGCATTGATTCCAGCCATACCGCAGCCAGCTTGACTGATTAATACCGCAACATCTCATCGTTTTTTTGTAAACACTCACGCGCTGGCTTGAGAATTTGCGGGCTCTTTAACCTCGTCTGTCAGGAGGATATCCGAACGCGTTCGGTAATTTTAAAGAAGCCTCGCAAATCTCTTACATGTCGAGCACAGACGGCACTTATCCGGCGCTGACAAACTCTAGCGTCTTGCCAGTCTGGTGCCTCGGTGACGAATACTGCCAACATCCAGGTGGTTTCTGGCACGATGCCACTTTAAGGCAAACCGTTGCTTCTTGTGCAGTTTGTGCTTGTATTGCGCAAGACCGTAGGATCTATACTTATTGTGGTGCTTGTGCTTTTTATAGAGCTGATACTGCTTTTCGCTCAAGTATTTTCCGCCGTGTCCTCCAAACGATAGTGACAATCCTTTGCCGTGCAAACCAACACCGTGTCCAGTTGTATGCTTATGGTGATAATGTCCCGCTTGAACCGTCTGTGGTAAAGCCACAATAAGCCCTAGTGTCAAAACTGCGGGAAGTACTTTTTTAAATACACTCATTTTGCATCTCCTTTTAATAAAATGACTTTTTCAATTCCTGCTTCTATGGATCGAAAGCAGCAGTGATGCCGCTTAGAAACCCAACTTGTACTGTTGTGAATTGGGTAGTGCGAAGTTGCGTGCGGTAGATGAATCAGCCAAATACCGATTCACGTAGGATGGATTGTTATCCTGGCCATCGCTTTCTGCATTAAGCGTCTCAAACAGCCCTTTAGGCGCACTAGTGCCCGGCAATTCTATCGACGCGCTGTCTGCTAATGCTGAAAGCCTCTGGCTATCGGTACTGAGAACCTTGTCAGGCAGATCTATCGCCATAGCCGGACCTGCTGCGATCAGACCAATCGTAAGAGTTGCTGTAACGCGTTTAATTATGTGTTTCATAGTCGTATTCCGTTTTATCGTGAAGAGTTAACGGTGAAGCATCTGGCCGTTGAAACGCCACAGTTGTGCTTTTCCGTAGCAATACTATGGACTCCGATATATTCACCTCCGTTGCCTGAAAGCTACAATTCTGTATAGGTAATCGGCATGGATCCAGCTCAGCTGCCGTTAAGGTTTCCAGCTGGCGGGCTGCATCAACAGGTAACTAATGCACACCAACAGACCCGATCTGATCGGGCAGCACAAAGGGGCGTGAGAAGCGGCCAGCTTGCTTGCAAGGATCGCCAGAGCTAGACCGGGCAAACCAAACATAGGGGTAACACCGACTTTAACGATAAGAAACAATTATCAAGGAACCAAAAACGGCACAGCGGGTCCACCCGTCGTGCCATGTGCAACAATGCCCGACTTCGCCCCCTGATCAACAGCTCAATACTTCCAAAAAAACTGATATTTTGTGAAATCAGAGGGCGCGAATAGCGTCTTCAGGCGCGGGTTTATGAGGTACACTGGACTCAGGTTACTAGCAACACGACCAACCAACAATTTACAACTAAATCTCAACTTTGAGGAAGAACCACCATGAGCAACATCTCAAGAAGACAATTCACCAAGATTCTGGGCGGTGCTTCAGCCGCAGCTACCGTTTCATTCTTCACCAAAGAAGCGATAGCAGACGGTCACTCAAAAATGGTTGATCCCAAGTCAGCTACTGCAGTGGGCCTGCAATACGTACTGGTCTCGGAGAAAGCAGATAACTGCGCTGGCTGCTCTCAGTACACAGATGATGGCAGTGGCGAGAAAGGCGCTTGCAATATTTTCGCAGGCGGTGTGGTACCTGGCGAAGCATGGTGTGTAGCGTACTCACCAGCGAGCTAAACTTAAATATGTAAAACCTGCAGCGGTGGTAGTATTGGGTATCTGCCCCGATCCCTCCGCTGCAGCGCTCTCGCAAAGCGGGCCCCCTCTAAAACACCATTCAACACACAAGCACTGGCTTCTCGAGTTTTACGTGCCGATCTAGTCTCCAGATCTGTCGTTCAATTTATCATTCAAAATGTAGCCACGACGCTAGCGCTGACATTCCTGATTGACTACCCGAGACACACCGTGAGTTTGTCAAACCGACCTGCAAATTAGTGCCCTGCCTTGAACCGCTCTGGTTTCTTGTTAACAACCGGACAACCTACTACCGAAACTGATGTAAGTCTTGCTCAAGCATATCTGGCGTGACCAAAGTGATGCCCTTCTCCGTCACCCGGAATCCGCGCTTCCTGTCATCATTATGATCGACACCAATCTGTGTGCCTTCAGGTATGACACAGCCCCGATCGATTATTGCTCTGTCAATGACACACTGACGACCGATCTGCACGTCCGGCAAAACCACTGAGTCTTTAATTTTGCTGTATGAGTGTACTCTGACGTTTGAGAACAGTAAGCACCCATGCAACTGAGCACCAGACACAATGCAACCGCCGGACACAATACAATTAACTGCAAGCCCGCGGCGCTTACCCCGACTATGCACAAACTTTGCGGGCGGATGCTGCGGCTGGAGTGTGCAAATCGGCCAGTCCTGATCATACAAATCCAGTTCTGGCTCAAAATCAACCAGCTCCATATTGGCCTCCCAAAAAGCGTCCAGCGTGCCCACGTCACGCCAATAAGGTTTACGCTCTGGAGTATCGTCTCCGATGCGATAGGCATACACTCTATAGGTATCTATTAACCGGGGAAGCAAGTCTTTGCCAAAATCATGAGAACTCCTGGTGGTATCGGCATCGCGTATAAGCTGTTCAAACAGAAAATGGGTATTGAAGACATAGTTACCCATTGACGCTAAAACACGGCCCGATTTACCGGGAATTTCTTTGGGTTTGTCAGGCTTTTCATCAAAGCCAATAACACGTCCGTCAGAGTCGACCTGCACGACTCCGAAGTTACCAGCCGCCTCCTCCACCGACACCTCTACGCAACATACCGTCATGTCTGCTTGCCATATCTCATGTTGCACAAGCAAGGGGCCATAATCCATCTTGTATACATGGTCACCACCAAGCACCAATACATGGTTTGGATTATGCGAACGCATGATATCCATGTTTTGAAACAAAGCATCCGCAGTCCCTTTATACCAACCACCGTCCACACGCATGGACGCCGGAAGTATTTCCATCACTTCACCAAAATCCTGACGACCACCCGACCACCCGTTTACCAAATGCCGGATCAACGAGTGAGATTTATACTGAGTTAGGACACCAATTTTTCTGATACCGGAATTGATGCAATTAGACAACGGGAAATCAATAATTCTGAATTTACCACCGAACTGAACTGCAGGCTTTGCGCGCCAGGTAGTTAGCTCATGCAAACGACTACCCTGGCCACCAGCCAGTATCAGCGCAAGCGTATTTTTGGTTAATCGCGAAATGCTGCGCTGGCTCGGTTTGCTCATCAGACGAGTCCTCCACTCTTTTTCTTTAACACTATATTACAAGCGACTTAGATGGCAACAGTTTAGCGGGCTACACGATAACCTGGCTTCAATAGCAATGGGGAGGAAGTCGTATTCTGGACAAGAATCGCATAATCTCACTGGACATCAAGGTAAGAGCAGTGCTAAAACTTAGTACAGCGTGATTGGATATTCATGCTTCATCTATTGAAACTCGGTGTACAGGAATCGTCTAAACAGAAAATACACATAATCATTAATCCACTGCGAACCTTCCTGTTCCGTACTTCTTTGGATCTGTGAGCGTCTTAAAACAACTTAAAAAAACGAGGCCATGCCAATGAATCTAACCATCTCTGGACACCAACTCGATATCACTGACTCTCTGCGCCATTTTGTAACTGACAGGATGGATAAGTTAGAACGACATTCCAACGAAGTACACAATGTACACGTTGTCCTGAACGTGGAAAAACACTTGCAGACCGCCACCGCCACGGTAAGCGTTAAAGGCGCTCAACTATTTGCAAATACCAAAGACGAGAGCATGTATACGGCGATCGATCAGCTGACCACTAAGCTGGACCGTCAATTGATAAAGCACGAGAAGAAAAGCCAATGCTTCGATAGACAGAAGCACTACGAAGAAGCAGAAATGGCGTAAATGCTAAAGAGCGCCGGATGCAGTCATACAGATTGCATTCGGCGATATTAAATCTATCGCACTAGCATCCTTCTGCAACAGCGGTGCGTGGCACATACAGGCTGTAGCCTACTTTTTTATGCGAATGCAGTAACGGCGTGTCAAAAGGATCATCAATCTTGGCTTTAAGCCGGCTAATGTGAGTTTCTACCACACGAGTCTTAGGGTCAAAATAAAAGTCCCATACTTTCTCTAACAACATAGCCCGACTCACAACACGCCCCTCATTCTTCATCAACTCTGCAAGCAACGAATACTCTTTGGGCAGCAGTTCAATCTTAACACCGGCTCTCACCACTGTTTCATTAGTCAAATCTATCGTTAAATCACCGACCGCTATGCAATCAGTGACACTTGAAACCGCTGGCTGACGACCGAGCGCATTCACCCTTGCCAGCAATTCCGAGAATGCAAATGGCTTGGTAAGGTAGTCATTGGCACCTGCCTCCAGACCCGCGACTCTGTCCTCCACTCCAGATAAAGAAGTTAAAAACAAAGCGGGAGTGTCTACACCGGAAGCTCTGGCTGCTTTGATCATGGAAAGGCCATCCATACCAGGGAGCATACGATCTATTACAAGAAGGTCGTAGCCGGCATCTTTACTCCGCGCCAGACCCTCTTCGCCGTTCACAACTGCATCAACCTTGTGTCCCGCCTGGCTGAGGCCGTTGACAGCGTAATCGGCTATCTCATCATCATCTTCGATTAACAGGATATTCAACACCTCAGCACCATATTCTGCATAAACAGAACTGCTATCACTTAAGCCACCAAATACTTCAGTACCACACCCTTGAGAACTACGGGTGCTTCGCCCCTGCGGGCTAGCAGCGGCAGCATCTGACAATTGCTCGTCTAAGTGATTATTCTCTGGAGTTAAGACTGCGTCATTCATAGTGTTTTCCAGTGATGTAATTTCCATTTGGCTAATAGGCTTGTTCTACCCAAACAGTGTGGTGTGCGAACTATTCAGGCAATTTGCTGGAAAAATACATATTGGTATAGTTTCTTTTAGGACCGTTAAAAAAGACTATCCGACTGCAAATCCAGCAGAATCGCTTGGTTCAGAACCAATCAACCTGGTGAAATTGTGGCAATTGAAGATTTCCGGGCAATGTCCTGAACCATACGCTTTTGTATGTAACAGCTTTTCCGGTTACCACTAGCGTTCAACAAGTCTGTTTTAATTGACTAAACAACCAACTGAACAGATAGGAAACCTTCTGCGCCTTAGTCTTGTCCATATCGCTACATCTTGACCCAGCACCGTTTTTTTAATCTAGAATTGCCAAGACAACTTCGATCCGCTGTAGATTATCTCCAGCACAGCAAATGCTTAAAATTCGATCACTTCTCATCCCTGTTAGTAATACAATGCGCGATTTTCTTCGACCCGCTGGTTTGACTTTGCAAACCAGTTTGACTCACTAATATGAATCTCTCTTTTGACGCGTTGCTAGGACAACTACGCAGAGACGTAGCGCTGCGAAATGGATTGATCTCTGCTCTGGCAACCCTATTTGCGCTGTTGCTTCTGACGGCAATTTTTTGGGTGTTTTTAACGGACCGACTAGAAACACGCCTCGAAAACTCGCTTGCTGAACGGCACGAGATTTCTGTGAAAAATGCGGTTGTCAGATCTCCGGAAGAGCGCAAACTTCTGCAGGACTTTCGACGCTCGCTGCCACTGCGCGATGAAGGAGTCTTTGCATGGATGGATCACGAGGGTGAAGTTTTTTCAGGCAGTGTAAAAGGCGTTGAATGCCAAGACGACTTCTACGACGGCTGGCTTGATATAAGCCAGCTCGCCATTGTCGAGACGCCACAAATGCTGGCCAACGCACCTGCCGATTCTTCCAGTTATGATCGCTTTCGGTTTTTGGCGCGCAAACGACCACAGGGCTGCCTGGTATTTGGCAGCAGCCTTTTCGAGGTTGACGCCATGCGTGAGGGTGCATTGATGCTGATGTTATGGGTAGTACCTCTATGCCTCTTGCCCTCCTTACTTATCAGCTTCTATCAATCAACCAAACTGCGCGGACGACTACTTCGCTTAGGTAACGTGGTGCAGTCGCTTTCCAAAGGCAACCTCGATGCACGCATGCCGGTAGAAGGAGACGATGATATCGATCGCCTCGCAGGCAGCGCTAACCAATCTTTCGACAGACTGCAGGAATCAGTATCTACTATGCAGCAACTAACCTCTGTCATGGCTCATGATCTGCGCGCTCCACTGAATCGTGTTGCGATACCACTGGATGAGGCTATGCGCGCAAACCAGTCAGGACAACCGGCGGTAGAGTCACTTGAAAAGATCAAGGGAGGTCTGGCTGATGTTCGCTCAGTGTTCGACGCGCTGCTGCGTATCTCTCAAATTGAATCAGGTCGGCGCCGATCCAAGTTCAGTGATGTTGATCTTTTTGTGATCGCTGAGGGTATGTTCGAAATTTACGAAGCCGTAGTAGAAGATGCGGATCGCACACTTGAGCTAGATATAAGCGGAGAAGGAACCTCTATCATTCAGGGTGACAAGGATCTGATTCGCCAGGCCACCGTCAACCTGATAGAAAACGCTGTCCGCTATTCACCTTCTGGCTCACTGATAAAAATATGCGTGGTACGCGACCCGGAGCACCCCCGGCTGATCATTGTGGATAACGGCCCGGGTCTACCTGACGAAGAACGACCACGCGTACTCCGCAGGTTATACAGATACGAAGGTTCAACAAGCGGACAAGAAGGACATGGTTTAGGATTATCACTGGTCAAAGCAGTGATAGACCTGCATGAGGGCACTATTGCACTGGAAGATGCCGGACCAGGCTTACTGGTTAGCTTGCAGTTCAATGCTCAGCATAATCTACCAGAACCAAAGTAAAGCCAGCGTATCATCTGGCACTCTTTAGCTTTGACGGACTCGGACTTAGCAGACTACAGAACCTTGAAGGTTGCAGCGATGTGTTTTATGGCGTTAACCACTGATAATGGCTCGGGCATGGCGAAGGACGTTTCTTTGGGTGATGCATAAAGTTGTGTTCTCTGCTTATTCAAAACAAATATCGCTGGCTCGAAAAAAGGCAATGCAGCAATATTCAAACTTTCAAGCCCCCAAACTTCTGCATCCTCTTGACTAAGGCCATAGGCTATTCGAAGATCTGTACGCCCCAGTCTCGCGGCCAGTGCCATCGCTCTCTGCCTGTCGTCAGCACTGACAGCCACCACTTCAATCCCGAGCTTTGTTAGAGAACGCGTATAATAGGCGAGCCCGGTTAAGAAGCGAACACACGATTCGCTGTGAAGCCCTCGATAGAATATGAGAAGCGTACCGCAGACTTTTGGATCTTCCCGTAGTCCAGCTGCACTCATGTTAGCGTATTCAAATGAAAGGTCGGGTACAGAATAAAGCTCTGATTGATACATAGTATTTTCCTGTTAAGTTGATTGTTACTACTGTTTCGTCAGAGGAGTTTGCGTTGGAGTTTCTTGAAATTTACTTTTCAGTAAGCTCGATAAAGCCGCTGGTTGCGGCGGTGTTGAGTGTATGACTGGTCCCAGCCACCGATTATCCCGTCGCACAATTACAAGTGACAGCGACTACCCGCGATGCGTCAGAATTTGTTGGCACAAGCGTGGCAACTTTGGGTCGATTCGGGTCTTTGAACACGTGACGTTCACACTCATACAGAGCTGCAAGTATCTTCACCGCGGCACAATTCCATTCAGTGAGAACTGATAGGCTCTTAGGATATCTAACGCAGTAGTCACCTGAGATAGATGCATGAGCAGGCTGTTTTCCAAAGCGAATATTTCACACCCGGGCTTTTGGATTCTGTGCGCCGCACTGATTGTTTTGACTGGGTCACTGACCGTGGTAGCGCAGCGAGCGGGAGCAAATGCCGGTAAGAACGGGATTTTGAGAATACCGGTTGCCGCATTTATCGTCGACATTGACAATGGCAACAACAAAATGTCAAGTCAACGATCAGTAGCCAGCATGGAAGAACATTTTCAGGACGTCAACAAAGTCTGGAGTCAGGCTGGCATTGAAATAGATCCCGTGATGGTGAAACGCATCAGCGTACCCCGCAATCTTTTACATGACCTGATTCATAAGCGAGGACGCGGAGGCATTGCTAATTTCTTCAGAGCCATTCAGCGTCAGGAAATCAACCTTGGCAGAGAGAGCAATGCGTTGATGTGGTCGTTTTACGTGAAAAGCCTGGGTGGTCCAAACGGACTGAAGCCGCAAGGCATCGATGCCATATTTGTTGTGGACCAGCCAGCTAATAACGACTATCGCGTGACCAGTCATGAGATCGCTCACGTGCTCGGTTTGTACCATGCACGGCGTGACTCAAACAAACTTCTGTATTCTGGTTCAAACGGGTTAGCACTGGACGAGGCAGAAAAAACAGTAGCCCGTTATAACGCACAAAGGATTCTTAGGGGCATGGCCCGCTTATAACCGGGCTGCTTTTAATCTCTATCATTTTGAACCAAACAATCGCTTCTGCGCAGCTTGCCTAATACAAAGACCTAACCAGCTTTGGAGGTCAGTTGCTTATTTTTATCAAGATAGCTATCAACCGTCGTCACGATCTTGTCAACATCCGGGTGAGAAAGTGATTTTTGATCAGCCAGCAGTTTAACCAGTTTATCGACACGCTCAATGGCGATAACACCACGGTCAAGTGCTTTGGCAGCCGAAGATGGCTGTGAGAGTCCCCTGGCCGCGTTAGCGTATTTTTCAAATGGAACAAGATCACCCGGCTCAGCACCCAACTCAATGCATAACGATGCTGTCCAATCATAAATCTCTTTAGAGGTAGCCGCATCTGTATGCACAGCATCACAGATGGCAATCATGCCGTCATCCTGAACGCATCGGTAATTGCCCGTCATGAGCATGCTCCACTTTGCCAACGGCACATAGAGCGAGTCATGTACTTTCAATTTTACCGGAAGCTCTACTTCTGCACCCTGATGCGCAAACCTGATAGCCATAATGTCTGCTTCTATTTCACGCAGCATAGCTGTGTACTCATCCGATTCAAATCGAGCTACTTTGAAATTGGTTGGCAAGCTCACCTGAAGAATATTTTTCTCTTCCTCCGGAGGACGGAACGCTTGTGGATCAGGGCTTGCGAGTGTCACTAACCCGGGCTCAAACTGATCCCACACGGAAGCATCTGCATAACAACTGGTCAGCGAGCCTGCATCTACACCTGGCAGCCTTTTCATATAAGCCAGTGGCGGCATATTCATGATGGCAACGCATGGCTTACGTGCCTTGGCGATTTTAACCATCAACGCCTTCACTTCTGCGTTACGGTACTGAGGCTCCTGCATGCCGAGCACCACAAGATCATAGTCTTCGACATCAACGCTCGACGGTGTGCAGGCCTTGATCGGTGCCTTGAGATCTTCCTCGGTGACTACTGCCGGTTCGTCACTATCGCGCAAAGGAAAGCGAACCACTACTCCTTCTTTGTTGATCAGCTTTGCCGTGGGCGCAGTGCAGACAAGCGTTACCGGGTGACCTGCCAGCGCGAGCTTGCATCCGAGAAGAGAACCGTATGATGCCCCGAGAATCAGTGTTTTGTACTGTGCAGCCATGAGGAAACAACCTGTTTGTATATTCAGGGCGATAATATAATTTTCAGCTCATAATTTCACAATAGAAATTACACAATGTGTATTGCACAATAAAAATACCTTATTCAGCGGCAGATTCACACCTGGCGGATTGGGTTGCAGCGGAAGTTGTGGGCCATACAGGCTGAAAGACAATGGCTTCAATCAGGTGCCGGTTTCATCGAGCGATGGCGGCGATCAATAAGACCGCGGCAATCCGAGTACGTGTTCGGACAAATAACTCAGAATCATGTTGGTTGAAATCGGTGCTACCTGATACAAACGAGTTTCGCGAAATTTACGTTCAACGTCATACTCTTCTGCAAACCCAAATCCACCAAAAGTTTGCACCGCTGCATTGGCCGCCTCATTAGAGGCATCAGCTGCCAGCATTTTAGCCATATTCGCTTCAGCCCCCGGATTGTCCCCTGCTTCAAAGCGTCGCAATGCCTCCTTAACCATCAGTTCAGCGGCTCGCATATTGGCATAGGCTTTAGCCAGCGGAAATTGCACGCCCTGGTTCTGCCCAATTGCGCGCCCGAACACATTGCGATCTTTGGCATAGCCAACAGACTTATCGATCAGCCACTTCGCATCACCAATACACTCTGCAGCGATAAGAATACGTTCTGCGTTCATACCAGACAAAATGTATTGAAACCCCTTGCCTTCTTCTCCAATCAGGTTAGCTACAGGTACGCGCAATCCATCAAAAAAAACCTCAGTGGTTGAATGATTCATTAAGGTACGAATCGGCCGGATAGTCAGCCCGTTATCTTTTGCCTCTCGCATGTCGATCAGCAATACAGATAACCCAGCTGTTTTCTTTATTCCTTCACTTGCAGGTGTGGTACGTACCAACAAAATCATCAGATCAGAATATTCTGCACGACTGGTCCAGATCTTTTGACCGTTCACCACATAGTGATCGCCATCGCGCACAGCACGTGTTTGAAGTGCTCCTGTATCGGTACCCGAAGTTGGTTCAGTCACCCCAAACGCCTGCAGACGAAGTGAGCCATTGGCAATACCAGGAAGATAAGCCTGCTTCTGATCATCAGAACCGTGACGCAGCATCGTGCCCATAGTGTACATCTGCGCATGACAAGCGCCGGCATTTGCGCCGGAGTGATGAATCTCTTCAAGGATCGCGGCACCTGCAGACAATGGTAACCCGGCACCCCCATACTGCTCCGGGATCAGGGCAGCTAACCATCCTGCGTCTGTGAGCGCTGTTACAAACTCCTGCGGGTAGGCTTTCTCACGATCAACCTGGCGCCAGTACTCACCCGAAAACTGTGAGCACAGTTTGGCAACAGCATCGCGAATATCATCATAGTTACTTGTATTGTCGGTCATACTTAAGTCTACTCGACATTCAGTATCGTCACTATACCAAGCTGCCATTCAGGTTGAATGACACACAACGGTTCACTTACCTTCGCAGAGAATCGGATAGCGCTAAAAAACCCAATCAGTACTTCACTCACTTTCCAGATTGTGGAGCACGCAATGCCATTACTCCGTTGCCCAAAACCGCCGTTAAGACCAGTGCTCCGCCAATTAGAGTAGCGGTAGCTGGAGTCTCTGCGAAAACCAGCCACACCCACACCGGAGCTAACGCGGTTTCAGTAAGACCGAGCAACGCTACCTGAGCCGCCGGCACCACTTGCGCTGCAAGAGTGATAAGAATAAATCCAACTCCTACCTGCACACTACCAAAGCACAATGAAAGAAAGAAATCAGTATGCCCCAGTGCAAAGCTGTCTATCATTGGAATACTGAACAACGCTGCGAGCAACCCCGCAAGGGCTGTCGCAGGTAATAGTTCTCGAGCCTGCCCGCTACTTTCCCTGGCGCTACGCAAAACTATCAGCATACAGGCGTAACATAGCACTGCCATGATGGCGAGCAACATGCCTATCGCATCATCTATAGATATTCCGCCGGATACCATAATCGCAACACCGGCTATTGCCAGAATCATTGCAAACCAGGTCACTCGAGATACAGGCTCACCGAGTATTGCAAGCCCCAGTACCGCCGCAAAGAAAGGCCCGGTGCTTAAGAACAACACCGTGTTAGCAACGCTCGTATAATACAAACTAAGCAGATAAAATAAAAAACCGAGCGCAAGAAACAGGCTCAACAACAAATCCCGAGGTTGTAGTTGCTTCAGTCTGTCAATAGCTTTCCCGCGATAGCGCCAAACAATAAAAGCCGAAACAGTAACAAAGAATGCCAGTGACCGGTAAAACAAGACCGTCCATGGATCCGCGTTGGCGAGAAAGCGCACCATCAAACCGCCACTACTGAGAAAGACCCCCGATAGCAGCGCGTAGATAAGACCTCTTGTATAACTCAAGCGTTGTGCCGGGTCGAATCAGTCATGAACACTTTCCCTCATCCACTGTTGCAATACTTTTATAGAGTGCTCCGATTGCACTCCACTATCCGGGTCTATCACCAAAGGCCCGGGCTTGTAACCACGGCTATTCAACCCACGCTGAACGGATTCAACTAAACCGATATCTTCTTCAACAGTGGTTGCTCTGTCCTGAAGTGCCAAATCATGCAACATAGCGGAGTCCGAGCCATCAACCGAGTACCATCCACGAAAGAGCACAACATGCTCGTGATCAATCGCCCGCCAATGATAGGTATTCAATAAGTTACCCGGGTAGACCTGAAAAGACATCATAGGCCACAAATACCATGATGAATACCGCCCCGCATACGCATTGGAGGAGAGATCAATCTCATAACTCATCTGCTCAAGATTCTGACACTCCGTTGTATGCCTTAAACAGTATCCCTGAGGTTGTATATCGTAGGTGCTGGACTTAACAATACCGGTGGCGAAGGTCGGGTGGTTTAGTTGGCAGTGGTAGCACTCGGAATAGTTCTCAACGGACACCTTCCAGTTACAATGTTCTTTAACTTCTACCCACTCAATCGGCTTAAGACTCTCAATGTGCGGCACAAACGCATTCAACTCATGACGCACATCAGGGAACCATTCATCCATCGACTTAGCGCCCGGATCAAGAT
>CAZQKJ010000032.1:0-18243 GCA_964593315.1 uncultured Granulosicoccaceae bacterium | reverse complement strand
TCCGTTGAGCGACGATACCGACGGCGACAATCTTTCAGACGGTCGCGAGGTTGCTGACACACTGACTGATCCATTGCTTGCCGACACAGACGGCGATGGTTTGACCGATGGCGAAGAAGTCAATATCTACAGCACCGATCCGATTCTGCCGGACACAGATGGTGATGGTATTGGAGATCGTGAAGATGTTATGGCACCTGATGATGTCGACGGCGATGGTTTAACGACCGATCAGGAGCAGCAAGTCGGTACTGATGTAGACAACCCCGATACTGATAGTGATGGACTGCTGGATGGTCGTGAAGTTAACACTGGCAGTGACCCGCTTGATCCTGATATGGACGGCGACGGTATTCTCGATGGTGGTGAGGTTATCAATGTTAACGATAGTGGTGAAATCATCGACAGCGATGGTGATGGTGCCAATAACTTCGCAGACATCGACAGTGATGGTGATGGCCTGCTGGATAGCTTTGAAGGGTTTGTCGATTCTGACGGTGATGGTCTGGGTGACGCGTTTGATCTCGATAGCGATAACGACGGCATCTTCGATCTGACAGAGGCAGGTGGTGTCGATGCCAATGGCGATGGAATGGTTGACGATCAGCTGGATGCCAACAATGACGGACTGGCAGACAGCATCAGCCAATCACCATTGTCACCTCCTGATACAGACGGAGATGGTGTGCTTGATCTGCTGGATCTCGATTCGGATAACGATGGCATTCCCGATGTCATCGAAGCGGGTGGTACAGACGTTAACGGTGACGGCAGAGTGGATGACTTTGAGGATGCAGATCTGGATGGTGTAGCCGATTCGCTTGGTGCAACCGAGCTTGAAGACAGTGATACTGATGGCGATGGCTTGCCAGATCGCATTGATCTCGATTCTGACAACGATGGTGTCTCTGATCTGGAAGAGTCAGGCGGTGTCGATTCAGACAGCGATCAGCTGGTCGATGATTTTACTGATACTAATGGTGACGGCTTTGATGATTCTCTGGCGGGCCTACCGCTGGCGCTGGGAGATTCCGATGGAGACGGTGCTCCGGACGTATTAGACAATGATGGAGTCACGGTAGAGCCCACTGGCGGTGTGGCTCAGGGGCTGCGCACGGGTTTGAGCGGTAGTTTTCTGGGCTGTACTTTGAGTACCACTGGTGCAGACCCGCTCCTGCCCTTGATATTGTTGATCGCCATGTGCGGCTTGCTATATAGCCGACGAGCGCATTGAGTGTGTTTGAAAGGCGGGGCACATAAAGCGTAGTAGTAAGTTAAATACAATCGTGGTCAGGTCGTAGGGGCCTGGCTGCGACAGCTACAAACTACATGTGGTGTTTGCCGCTGATGGACAGAGCTATGCAGTTGAATCCTCACGGGAAGCATCCCTGGATGCTTTAAAAAAATCTGCAATAGTATTCGCGATCGCATCGGAGTCCGTTGGTTTTTTTTCATCCACTGTGGTTGAGCCCTGAGCAATTCCTGCGGTTGTTAAACCGCTTCTTCGCGCATCGAACAGGGCTTCAAAATAGCCGCGAGTAAATTCCGGGTGGGGTTGAAGGGACAGTGCTTTGTCACCGTAAGCCAGTGCTGCATACTGGCAGAAATCAGTTTGCCCGATGACCGTCGCATCCTCGGGGAGTGATACAACCTGATCCTGATGCCAGGCATGAAGCGCAACCGGGTTGTCGAAGTTTTCCAGTTGATACTCAACCCGCCCAATAGACCATCCGCCGGAGAATTTTTCCACCTTACCGCCCAAAGCCTGCGCGATGATCTGATGGCCGAAACAAATGCCCACCAGAGGGATATCCTGAGAGTAGGCTGTGCGGATAAAAGCTTCCAATGGTGGTATCCATGAGTGGCCTTCGTACGTGCCAAACTTTGAACCGGTGATCAGCCAGCCTTCGGCGCTACCGGCTGAGTCCGGAAACTCGCCGTCTAAGCAGGCCCATGCTTGAAACTCAAAGCCGTGCCCGTCCAGCAACACCTGGAACGAGTCCGCATAGGTGCCGTGCTGATCAATGGTTTCTTCGGGAGGGTGGCCGCAGACCAATATGCCGATTTTCAATGGAATTACTCTAGGGTTGCTGCGTTGAACGCAAGTAGCAAGGGTATTGTAGAGTGGATTCGGATCGGAAAAAAGCGACTATCAGATCAAAAAAGAACCACCTGCTGGCAAAGGCAGGTGGTTAGAGGTTGGCAAAACAAAGGTAACTATAAGGGGGGCTTACAGTTGCCCTGTCAGGATAGCTTAATGTCCTGACGTTTAAAATAATGTCATGACGATTGATGCTTGTCAATAGCACTAATCGGTACCCTGTGATGAATTGTTGAATTGGATCGTTACTGAATGATAAGGCATTGTGTTGGCATCGGAATCATTGCGGTTGAATGGTACTCAAGTCCCCCTTATTGCAAACTGTGTCAACGTCGTGTTATCGCGATAAATAGTGAGACAAGCAACACGCATGAATGATGTTTTGGAAAAACTGCAAGTGCTGGACAAACTGTTCAACTATCAGATGCGAGCTAAAGGTGCTGCACCCTGGTTTAAAACAATCGCAGGATCGCGCCCTGTGCTGGTTTCAGCGCCTCATGCCTGTATGCATCGTCGTGACGGTGTGCAGAAAATGCAGGAGGAGTATACAGGGGCTATAGCACGCTACCTGGCCGAGGAGTGTCACTGCCATGCTATCTTCACCTGCTGCCAAACCGATGAAGATCCTAACTGGCAACCGCAAGGGCAGTACAAACATGCTGTGCAATCTTTGGTTGAGCAATACAACATTGCTTTTTTAATTGACCTGCATGGAATGACCAACAAGCACAAAATGGGTGTTGCTATAGGAACTATCAATGGATTCTCTTGTGATCCGCAGTTGGTGTTGCCTCACTTTGTGAGTGCTGGTTTTAAATCTATCGACCTGGAGTCTATAGAGCTGGATGACACTCATCCGGCACGCCGGGTCGTGGTTGACCATCCAAAGTTTACCGGCGGTGTGGTCAATCAAACCGTGACCCGGTTTGCCTGTGAGCAGCTACAGATTGAATCAGTGCAAATTGAACTCGCGTCTGAAGTGAGAGTGGTTGAGTCTGCTGCAACGTCTGATTGGCCGCATGACTATCGAGGCAACCCTGAAGCCATCATTGCAACCATCACTGCTTTGAAATCAATGGTGGAGCGATTTGCGTGATCGATACTGCCTTGAGTTTGGAAATCATTATACTTGCCGCTGGTGTTTTTTTGTTGGCCGGTACAGTTAAGGGGGCGCTGGGTATCGGTTTACCCACAGTCAGTGTGTCAATGCTTGCGCAGATTATAGAGCCGCGAATGGCCATTGCTTTTTTATTGTTGCCGGCGTTGGTGTCTAACACCTGGCAGATTTATCGTGGCGGTCAAATCATGCGCTCAGCCCGCAAGCTATGGCCTTTTGTTTTAGTTATGGCGGTGATTATGTTTATATCATCGCTGTTTGCAGCTCACGCCAGTACTCGTGCGTTAATCGCAGGCATTGGTCTGATGGTTGTCCTGTGGACTCTGATGAGTCTTGTGCGCACACCACCCAAAGTGCCTGATCATCTAGATAGACCCTTGCAGGTTTTAATGGGGGCAATATCCGGTGTAATCGGTGGCCTGACCTCTATGTGGTCACCTCCCATGGTTATCTATCTTTTGTCTACCCGATGTAACAAAGAAGATTTTGTGCGCTTTACCGGTTTTATCATCCTGTGCGGCACGGTGCCGCTGACAGCAGGTTACATTGCCAATGGTCTGATGAATAAGGCGCTCGCGTTAGCGTCAGTGTTGATGATTGTTCCGACGCTTGCAGGCTTTGTAGTGGGTGAGTACCTGCGCCGTTTTATGGGAGATCGGCAGTTTGAAAAAGTTTTATTGGTGATTTTTTTCTTTATGGGGCTCAATCTGATTCGTCGAGCTATTCTCTTGTGAATGATTAAATTTATCGACAAACTATTTTATAATGGAGACTATCGGTATTTACCGTCCCACGGTGTTGTATCGAGTGTCGCGGTAGTACCATCGTCTGCCACACTGGGTCTGTTTAAAGTAAACATATTGGACTCATTCACTACCGAGTAATCCATGTAGCCTAGTCGTGCTATTGGTTGCATAGATGCTGTATCTACGCGACCGTCATTTATAAATTGATTGTCAATGTATATGCCTGCTACTTGTACAATCACTGTGGTGTAGCCGATGCCTGATGATTCGTCGATTGGTAGCTCTATAGACTGCCACAGTGTGCACTCAAATGCGGCAGCACAACCTGCAACGCGAGGGGGTGCAACAAAATTTGAGGCTTCGGTGCCCAGTTCCGCCAATGTAAATTCGCTGACTGAAGTATCTACCGAAGCACTGCTCATATTCATGGCATCGGTCAACGCTCTGTGCACCACACATACAGTGCACTCTTTGGTCTCGAGGATATTGTTCAGTGAGTCCTTGCCATTGGCGATTGACGCGGCGAGCATGGGTGGCCTGTCACTCAATGCATTGAAGAAGCTGAACGGCGCCAGATTCGCCACACCGGATGTGGACAGCGTTGAAATCCAGCCAATCGGGCGCGGTACTACAAGCGCCTTGAAGGGGTCGTATTTCATGCCGTGGTCGGGATTGGCGGTGTCATAGTGCATATCTGTTTTACTGGTTTTAAGTGAGCATCGAGAATAGCATTCCTGCGTTCGCTTTGGGGCATGTTGATCGCTTGCGGGTGTGTTTTAATCCGCCAGGTACCACGACGGCAGGTGATTTTTTCATGCATCCGACAGAATTGGTTTTATCCCCCAGATTACGTAAAACAGCTTACGAAGATCGATTATTTGAACTCGGTATTCAGAGCTTCACTATATACAATCACATGACCTTGCCGGTCTCGTTCAGTAGCAACCCGGACGCCTATCAGCACTTGTGTGAGAATGTGCAGTTGTGGGATGTGGCTGCGGAGCGGCAGGTAGAGGTGGTTGGACCAGACGCGTTGCAACTGGTAGAGCTGATCACGCCGAGGGATGTGTCTGCGTGTGCAGTAGGTCAATGCATCTATGCGCCACTGGCAGATGAGGATGGCCTGGTAGTTAACGACCCGTTGATCCTGCGTCTGGCTGAAGATCGCTTTTGGATTTCTATTGCGGACTCCGATGTACTGCTATGGGTCAAGGGTATTGCTTATGGTCGTGGCTTTGATGTCAAAGTGTTTGAACCGGATGTCAGTCCGCTCGCGGTACAAGGCCCCAGGGCTGATGACGTACTGGCGGAACTTTTGGGGGATTCGGTTCGCAGCATCGGTTTTTTTAAATTCATAGAAACAGAAATTGCAGGAACTGCTGTGGTGTTGGCGCGCTCCGGCTGGAGCGGGCAGGGAGGATTTGAAATCTACCTGCAAAACTCGGCCGATGGGTTGGCACTTTGGGATGCCATTTGGGAAGCTGGACAAAAGTACGATATAAAAACCGGCGCACCCAATTTGATTGAAAGGCTTGAAACCGGTTTAAAATCCTACGGCAGCGATATGTCTCATACAGATCACGTGCTTGAATGTGGTTTTGAGCGTTATCTCAATCTTGATAAGCCTGCCGAATACATGGCGCGTGAATCGATCACTGCGTTGCAGCAGCAAGGTGTCTCCCGGCGTCTGTGTAATCTGATGGCAGAAGGTGATCCCCTGCCAGCACTTCGAGAGCGGTGGGAGATTGTCAATCGTGGCGTTGTTGTCGGGCATGCGAGTAGTGCAGCGTGGTCACCTAAATATAAAGCCAACTTACTTTTCGGAATGTTGTCAATTGATGTCAGTGAGCCTGGCACTGAGTTGTCTGTGATGGTTAATGGTCATGCGGTGGCGGCGACGGTTCGCGATGATCGCTGGAATACGGGTTAAGAATACGGGTTAGAATGGTAGTGCTGGTTGCTGTGCTGTGAGCCGGCGTCACTCAAATTACTAACGTATAGCTCTGGATTCCAATGATTTCTGAACTCACCTTGCGCAGACCTGACGACTGGCATGTGCACTTACGCGATGGCGCGGTTATGCGCTCGGTGCTCCCGGCAACCGCTGCGCACTATGGTCGTGCTCTGATCATGCCTAATCTGGTGCCTCCGGTGGTCACCCTGCAGGATGCTGTTGCCTACCGTGACAGAATTACCGCCTGCTTGCCTGAAGCTTCATCATTCACACCGTTAATGACGTTATACCTGACCGAAGCCAGTAACGCCGATGATGTTGCCGCAGCGTTCGAAGCTGGTGTGATAACAGCAGTTAAGTTGTACCCTGCAGGGGCAACGACCAATTCTGATTCCGGGGTTCGAGATGTCACCAGGGTAGCGTCAGTGCTCGAACGCATGGCAGAGATTGGTCTGCCACTTTGTGTGCATGGTGAAGTGACCGATCCCGAGATTGATATTTTTGATCGTGAAGCGGTATTTATAGAAACGGTGCTGGACCCGTTGCGGCGCAGAACACCCGGGCTTAAAGTTATTATGGAGCATGTCACTACCCAGGACGGTGTTCAGTACGTGCAGAGTGAGTCTTCAGGTCTGGCAGCCACTATCACAACCCATCATCTGATGATCAATCGCAATGATCTTTTCAAAGGCGGTATCCGGCCACACTACTTTTGTTTGCCAATCGCCAAACGTGAGCATCATCGTCTGGCGCTGCGTGCGGCTGTGGTGTCGGGCGATGCACGTTTTTTTCTGGGCACAGACAGCGCACCTCATGTCGATGGTGCGAAAGAGAGTGCCTGCGGTTGTGCCGGTGTCTATAACGCCCCGAATACGCTGGCTTGTCTTGCGCATGTGTTTGAGCAGGAAGATGCACTGGATAAGCTTGAGGCTTTTGTGTCACTCAATGGTGCAGCCTTCTACGGGTTGCAACCGAGCGGCAGTATGTTAACCCTGAAGCGCCTTAAAAACGCTGTGGATTATCAGGCAAAAATTGCCACTGAGGAAGGTGATATCACGGTATTTGATCCGCAGTGCGATTTACACTGGTCGGTTGTTTGATTCTGTACTTAGACCTTATGCTAAACCCGGTGCACAAACCCTGTGACTAGACCTTATGACAAAACCTTATCAGATAGATGACATGATCTCTGCCAAGGCCATTGCCGCCAGAGTAGAGGCAATGGCATGGGAGATCACCGAACACTTTGCAGGCTCCAGACAACTGATCGTCATTGGTTTGTTGCGCGGTTCTTTTATGTTTATTGCTGATCTTGTCAGAGAGCTCGATCTTCCGGTTGAAGTGGATTTTCTTGAGACGTCATCCTACGGAAACTCAACTGAATCGTCGCGTGAAGTGCGCATACTGAAAGATCTTCGTGGCGAGATAAAAGACCGGGATATTCTGGTGGTTGAAGATATCGTCGATACCGGTCACACGCTCAACCACGTGATTAGCTTGCTCAAGTCGCGCGAGCCCGGGCGTATGATGGTGTGTGCGTTGCTGGACAAACCTGAGCGCCGAGAGGTCGACGTAAAGGCCGATCTGGTGGGATTTGAAATCGAAGACAAATTCGTTGTTGGCTACGGGATTGACTACGCCCAGAAAAACCGGAATCTGCCCTATATTGGCGCTGTCAGGTTTCTCGATACCTAACTGCGGGTTTCAGGTGGCGCTCACCACTGCAGCGAGTTAAAATCTGCGTTTCGACATTTTACTGTGGGATCCAGATGACAACCAGTGCAACGTATAACCCTCTTGCCACCGAGCTGCTGAGTGGGCGCAATTCGCTCGCCCGAAACGTGGGGCTGGCCGTTGCCGGCTCACTGGCCCTGTGGGTCAGTGCGAAGATCCAGATTCCGTTTGTGCCAGTTCCAATGACCTTGCAAACTCTGGTCGTACTGATCATCGGTATGGCTTATGGCTGGCGTCTGGGGGCGGCGACTGTCGCACTGTATCTGGCCCAGGGGGCAATCGGTCTGCCAGTATTTGCAGGCACGCCTGAGAAAGGTATTGGTCTCGCCTACATGATCGGCCCGACGGGCGGTTTTCTGATTGGTTTTCTTCTCGCGGCACTGGCAGTGGGTTACCTTGCTGAGCGCGGTTGGGACAGAAACATATTTACCACAGCCGGTGCAATGCTAATCGGCAATGCACTCATCTATGTGCCCGGATTGTTCTGGCTGGCAAGCTTTGTTGGTGGTTGGAGCAAGTCGATTGAATACGGCATTACGCCGTTTATTCTCGGTGATCTGTTCAAGCTGGTTCTGGCGGCACTCTTTATGCCGTTGATCTGGAATGCTGTTAAGCGCATGCGCAAAGACGCTTAGAGAACCCTGCTATTTCAACAGGCCTCATAGTGAGCGTGAGGCCTTTTGACAAGGCTGACTTATGATTGGTGTAGTCTTTGAAGTATGGCCGGCGAAAGAGCACAAAGATAAGTATCTAAAGCTCGCGGCAGAGTTGCGAGAAACACTAGAGGCCATTGACGGGTTCATTTCTGTCGAAAGATTCCAAAGCCTCACCGACGATGAAAAGCTCTTGTCGTTATCTTTCTTTGAAACACACAGCGCTTTGGATGAATGGCGCAACGTGGCGGAACACCGTATCGCACAGCGTCTTGGGCGCTCGACTTATTTTACTGACTATCGATTGCGAGTCGTGAGTGTTGAACGAGACTACGGTAAGCACAGTCGTGATCAGGTGCCTGCTGACAGTGAGCAATCGCTGGATGTTTGATTTTTATGATCGGCAGGGCTTTACTGTATTCGCCTGGCTATGAATTTGCACTCGGCGTTGGTGTAAAAGCTAGCGGGTCGGCAGCTAAAGAGATCACCTATCTGTCAGTGTTTTTTGTAAGGCGCGTTCAACATGCGCTGCGATAGTATTGATAAACCTTATGCCGTCTATTTCAAAATAGGCCAAATCCGTAAATTGCGGAAATGCCAGTGGCAGCTCGGTACAAGCCAGACACACGATATCTGTTTTATGGTTGTTGATATTCTCTTTGCTGATCGTAAGTATCCTGTCTGCAGCACCTTCAATTTTTCCGTGATACAAGTCTATATCAATAATTTTTCGCAAGTCTTCAATGGTTGCTTCGTTCGGCTGTGGTAGTGATGTCACTTTGTGTTCTGTGAGTGCTTTGGGGTATACGGCACTTTTCATCGTCACCGGTGTGCCTAGAATCAGCGCATTTAAAGCGCCATACTCTGCTGCAAGGGATGCTGTGGTGTCCAAAATACTGACAACCGGAAAATCCAGACCCTGCCTTATGCTTTCTAATCTCATGTGAGGTGTGTTGCTGGCGATCATGCCGAAGTCAGCACCTGCCTTTTTTAGACGCACAAAGGCGTCTTTGAAAATGTTGTCGTAGGTTGCCCATGAAGCTTCATTGTTATCTTCTCCACGCGCTGCACGTGTCTCTGAGATATTGAGAGATTCAATGATCATTGGCGGTGAGGGGAGCGGGTGGGGTGCATCGGCCATTCTGAAATGTTCATTGGTTTTTTTGCACAGCAATCGATAGTAGTCTGCTGTAGATGGCCACGCGAGGCCGCCAACAATGCCGATCTTTTTCATAGATAAATTCAGTTCGCTCTGGATTGTGTTATCGGTATTAGCCGTTACTACGCGTTAGCAGTATCCGAATGCCCGCCATACCGAACAGTATCGCAAAAGCGCACTCAAAGACTCTGCGCAGTTTGATATACCACTGTCTGACGACTTTGGAGGAAAATAAACAGGCGTATCCTAAAAATATACAGGCGCTAATGCTCCCGAGAAATACAATGACTGACAGCAAGCCTGTGAGGTTGATCGATGTGGGGACAGCAATAGAGTACAGCGCGCCGAAAAACAAAATAGCTTTGGGATTGGTCAGGTGAATCAGTAAGCCGCGTGTATAGGCTGTGCGCAAGTTACCTGCTGAGGACGCGCCTAACTCTGTATGGGTTTGACTCAGTGCGGATCGAATTGATCGGTAGGAGAGATAGATCAGATACGCAGCACCGAGGTATCTGAGTGTCTCGAATACCCAGGCGCTGGCCTGCATGATGGCTCCCAGGCCGAAGGCAGCCGTGGTCGACCAGAAGAGCGAGCCTGTCAGTATGCCAAGCGCCAGGGTTACACCGTAGCGGCGGCCGCGATTCATTGACATACCCATGATCGCAAGTGTTGCGGGTCCCGGGCTTGCGATAGAAACCAGCGCTGCCCCGGCAATTAGCAGGTAATTAACGTCATCCATTTTGCTCTCGGTTTTGTGTGCGCAATAGAAATTTACCGAATTGAATTGTAAAAGAACAGGTGTTGATACTTGAAAAACGGTTGGTAATCTATAACTCTGGATATGAACTTATTAGAGAAACTACTATGACAATCTCCAGACGCACTGTTATTAAAGGCCTTGGCGCCAGTATCGCAACCACTTCAGCGCTGGCTGTGTCATCGGGAATAGCAGGCGCGAGCGCTGGTGTGGATGCTTCCCGATCGGAGGACTTGCCGGATTCCCTGAATGTGCAGCTCGCCCATCAATGGGGGGATGACAGCTTGGCTGCGGTGATCAGGAATACGTCGGGCCACACTGTCACACTATTGGATATCAACTCGGTTGCAGCGGACTACGGCAGGTTTAATTTTTCAGAACTGACTCGCAATGGTCCAATCACGCTTGCGCCTGGAGCGGAGATTCACGTGCCTTTTGTGCAAATGGGTACACCGGTTAAGCCTTATGGTCACTTTGATAATCGGCTGCAAAAACTGCTCAAAGCGTCAATGACTGTCTCGACGAGCAATCCGGTGGCATCGGTCTCAACCTCTATGAGTCCAAGAATTGTCTAGCGATTCATGCACTGTTGTTGCGCTTTTATATGTGCTTTGAGCCTTTATACTTAGGTAGATCGTCAGTGAGATTTACCCATGAAATCGCATCGTCGCAAAATACATGTTCCGTTGCCGGCAGTGCATCGGGATTGTCAAAGGTGCTGATGTGAAGCCCCAGCCATGAGCCGTTAACTTCTGCTTCCCAGGTCAGTGAGGTACCGCAGTCTCTGCAAAACCCGCGATAGCGCCCGGGGGATGATTCATATAGGGAGCGTTCGCCGGATGTCCAGCTGACAGCGTCCGGCAAGCCTGCTACCAGAACGGTTACCGGTGCCCCTGTATGTTTGCGGCAGCTTTTACAGTGGCAGTATACGCTCCAGGGTGACTCACAGACTAACTGGTAGCGAATTGCGCCGCACATGCAGCCGCCCTTGTAGCATTGTGCTGTCATGTTGTTAATCCTGTAGTTGGCGGTCGTCGGTGTTGTTTCACTCTATACCATCTGAGTGTCTGCACCAATAACTGTCATGCCGGTAGTTAAGTACTCACTGCGACAAGCTGAAACCTCTCACTAATCTACAGCTGAATCAGGTGTCAGGTTCCAGTTCAATCAGTGTCATTTCAGAGCGAGTACCCAGTCTCATGATTGGCCCCCAGGTACCAGTGCCCTGAGACACATACAATGTGGCGTTATCCAATGTGTGCAGACCTTTCATCCGCGGGAATTGTCTTTTGACCAGAATGCCAAAAGGCCATACTTGTCCTGCGTGTGTATGCCCGCAAAGCATCAGTTCTATGCCGGCGGCAGCTGCAAATTCAAAACCTGTTGGTCGGTGATAAAGCAGCACTTGAAAATGATCATACTGGCGGACTATGTCAGGTAACTCTGTGGCTACCTGATCTGGACCATCTGCATCATCAATGCCCGTGAATTCAATTTCATCAAAGCGTGCAGTGGTGCTGCGCAGTATCTGTACCTTGTTTGTGGTTATGGCATCGATCGCTTTTTCAAGATTGACATAGCGTTCATGATTGCCGAGGCATAAATACACCGGGCAGGTAAGTTTGCCCAGAGGTTGCAGGAATGCGGTATCTACATCACTTGAGTCCAGTAAATCGCCGGTTATAAGAGCCACATCAGCTTGTTGTTCATTGGCTTGTTTGACCACCTTGTCGACAAATGACTTGCTCCTGCTACCAGCGTGTATATCACTCAGGTGTAGCAGCTTATAGGGTTTGGTGATTTTTGGGCTGCTTAGTTTGATGCATGTGTTGTGAATTTTATGCGCTGAGTACACTGCAAAACACGAGATCAAGAGCCATGCTACGGTCGCGATTACTGCTACCACCAGAGGCGAAAAGAACCAGTGCAGTGGCGCACTGAAGATCACCACATTCATCAGCACGGTAGTCCAGCCTATGAGTTGGGTGGCAGGCCATTTAAGGGTCAGGTTGGCAGTTTGAAATGATGCGAATATTAGTGCCGCTACAGGAGGTGCTGCGAGCAGACTCCAGGCAAGCATGGTTAATGTTGCCGCTGACAGCCACCAGGATAACAATGTGGTTATCGGTGCAACCACGATGAGCCAGATGATGGGTGTTGCGACCACCCAGAACTTTAGTCTTGCACTCAGGAAGTACTGCTCCGGTACCTTGATCGCAACAGCGCCAGTGACAAAAACGTCAGTAAGCTCAGCGGTGCAAATGAACCACTGCCGGTAAATGTGAGCTGGACGCTGGCTGTCGAGACAAAGTGGTCATCACTGTAACTTTCGAATGGGAGATTTGTCACGTGGAAACTTTGGTCGGGTCCGTAAGTGAGCAGTAATGAGTTGTCATAAGCATCGTACACTTCGAGGTAGTGATCGTAGTAGCCGGAAGGGTAGCCCGAGTCGAGGCTTGTCTCAATAAAAACTGAGTCTTGTGCACTATTGCCTGCAACCTGGAAATCACTGGTCACCGCATACTCAAACCACGGGCCATTGTTTTGTCGCAAATATAATACCGCATAGACGGTATGTGCTTCAAAGTTTGCATCCAGATCCAGTTCAACAGAGAAGGTTGAATAGTGACCATCGAAATCCAGATCAGTGTTCAGGCCTATCACTACATCAAAAACCGACAGGCCGTGATTGTGATGTTGCACGGTTCTTTCTTTTCCAGGCCTCCCGGCTTGACTGTACTGTCCGTCTTTATCGCCCTGGTTGCTGCCATTGTTGCTGCCGTGGGCGCTGTCAGTGTCCTCAATGGCTGAATACTCATGGCTTTGTGAGATACCCTGGAACGTGGTGGTGCTGATACGTGATGATTTGATCGTGGGTTGGCTCTGATCCGTGGCGCTGGCAAGGTCCGCTGACAACAAAAGATAAATTGCAGTCAGTGCTAACAACAGTGATCGTGAGGCGGTAGAAATCATGGTTTTATCCGTCAGGTAGCCTGATGGCATTAGTTGCCTGATCGTTGGTCACCTGAATCAACCAACGCTCTATGCGTAATAGAGCCACAGATCCACTTAATGAAATCTGAATTTTCAGACACCGAGATATTGGTCTCGTACCCGGTCGTCACGCCTGAGAGTGTCGCTGTCGCCGTGCCAGACGATTAATCCTTTTTCAACCACATAGTGGTAGTCGCCGATATTCATCAGATCATTCAGGTTTTTATCCACCAGTAGAATGGATAAGCCTTGTTGTTTAAGAGATGAGATTGAGCGCCATATCTCATTGCGAACCAGTGGTGCCAAGCCTTCGGTGGCATCGTCGAGGATGAGCAGGTCAGGGTTGGTTAGTAAGGCGCGGCCAATAGCGAGCATCTGTTGTTCGCCTCCGGATAGTAAATTGCCCATGCTGGACAACCGCAGCGACAATGGCGGAAACAGGTCCAGCACCCGCTCAACTGTCCAGTGGTTGGTGTGTGCCTTGCGGTTGGCAGCAGTGGCTATCAGGTTTTCCCGCACGGTCAGGTTTGGAAAAATTTGTCTGCCTTCAGGCACAAGCGCCAGGCCAAGCCGCGCGATTTTATAGGATGCAACACCTGCAATATTGTTTTTTCTATAGCGGATCTCGCCGCCAGTAATAGCGCCTCCTATCGATGGCATAATGCCCATGATGCAGTGTAGTGTCGTGGTCTTACCCATGCCGTTGCGACCGAGCAGGGTCACGACTTCACCTTTTTTCAATTGCAAAGTCAGTCCGAACAATGCCTGACTGCTGCCATAGTGTGCTGTCAGGTTTACGATCTCAAGCACTGTCTGCCTCACCCAGATAGGCCGCACGCACTTCGCGGTTTGACTGTATTGCTTCGCGGCTCCCGGTGATGATTATTTTTCCATAGACAAGCACCGAAATCCGATCTGCCAACGCGAACACAGCGTCCATATCGTGTTCAATCAGTAGTATGGTTTTATCGCTTCGTAGTTGATGCAGTACGCTGATCATCAGTTGGGTTTCTTCCGGACCCATGCCTGCCATCGGTTCATCAAGCAGTAACAACGAAGGTTGTGTGGCCAGTGCCATGGCGACTTCAAGTTGCCTGCGTTCACCGTGCGATACTTGTGATACCTGTTTATGGGCGCTGGCGCCAAGGCTTACCGTGTTTAAATGCTGCATAGCGGGCTCAAGCAGGCGTGTGTCTGTTGTGGCATCGCGCCAAAATCTGAAAGAATGTCCATCGTGTGCCTGTACCGCCAGTGCAACGTTTTGCAGCAGTGTCATATCGGAAAAAAGTGACGTTATCTGAAATGATCGTGCAAGACCTGCGCGAGCGAATCGGTGTGCTGGTTTTCCTGTCAGGTCTTTACCTTGAAAGTAAATGTGGCCACTATCGGGTTTAAGCAACCCCGATAACTGCGAAATCAATGTGGTTTTTCCGGCGCCATTCGGTCCGATCAGTGCATGCACTTCGCCTTTGTGCACATCAAGGTTTACGTTGTCTGTTGCGACCACGCCACCAAAGCGTTTGCATAGATTCCTGACTTCAAGTACCGGATTGCCTTCCATCAGTTTGCCTTAGACCATAAGCGGCTTACAGCTCCTGACAGACCGCCTTTAATAAACAGAACTGAAAGTATCAGCAGCACACCAAAAGGCAGATGCCAGTGCAGGGTAACTTCACGAAGCAGTTGTTCCAGCAAAATAAATACAGCAGCTCCGAATACCGGCCCGCAGAGAAAGGCAGCACCACCGAGTATGACCATAAACATCAGTTCGCCCGAGCGCGACCAGTCCATCATTTCCGGTGAGATGAAAGTAGTGAAGTTGCCGAGCAGAAAGCCTGCATAACCACATAGCGCTCCTGATATGACGTACGCTACCAATCGATAGCGGTAGCTATCTACCCCCAGTGAGCGTATGCGTTCTTCATTGGAACGTGCACCCTGAAGAGTCAGTCCAAAGCGCGAGCGCGTGATTTTAAAGACGATAAACAACACCACTAACAAAGATAAGTAGCACAGAGCGTACAGCGTGAGTGGATTGTCGAGGCTGATCAGAGGGAATTCGGAGCGCACATCGATAGTTAAGCCATCGTCACCACCGTAGTCCTCAAGAGCGACGATAGCGTAGAAAATCATCTGCCCAAACGCCATGGTGATCATTATAAAATTTACGCCGCGTGTTCTGAGTGAGATTGCACCGGTAATCAGTGCAAACAGAGCGCTTATCCCGACGGCCAGTGCCAGATGCGAAAAGCCGTTATAGGAGGCAATCGTATCGTGGCCGCCATAAAGTGCGTGGTACACCGGTATGCCAACTGCGTAAGCGCCTATTCCGAGGTACGCTGCATGCCCGAATGAAACCAGCCCACCGTAGCCCAAAATGAGATTTAGTGCGGTAGCGGCGATGGCGAGGATAACCAGTCGGGTAAAAACATCGAGCCAGAAGGGAAGGCCTGTCAGGAATAACACCGGCGGGACAACAGCCAGCGACAACAGCAATACAGCGTTGATCCAAACTGAAACATGCCGTGTTCTTTTGGTGATCGATGTGTCAGTGTCTTGCATGAGTCTACCGACTTGCAGCCGGGAAAAGCCCTTGCGGACGTACCGCAAGTATCAATGCCATTAACAGGTAAATCAGCATCGCTGAGATAGCTGGCCCTGCTGTTTCTGCGGCCTCGTTGGACAGTACCAGTTTGAACAGATCATCGAGGTATGAGCGACCGAGTGTATCGATCAAACCGATGATGAGAGCGGCAATGAATGCACCTTTCATTGACCCGATGCCACCGATAATAATAACCACGAAAGCGGTGATGATGATTTCGTTGCCCATACCGATTGAAGCTTCTGAAATAGGCGCGACCAGCATACCGGCGAGGCCTGCCAATGCGGCACCCATAGCAAACACACAGCTAAAAAGGGTTTTTATGTCTACACCCAGAGCGCCGACCATTGTGCGATTGGAAGCGCCAGCTCTAATCAACATGCCGAGTCTGGTGTGATTGACGATGAAGTATAAGCCACCGGCGGCGACTAACCCCACTGCTATGATCAGTAATCTGAAGGTAGGCACGACCACGCCTGAGAACAGCTCGACTTGCCCGTTTAAAAATGCGGGTAAAGCGATGGCGATACCGGCTGGACCCCAAATCAGCTCAGCCAGTGTATCAAGACAGAGAATTAATCCGAATGTGGCAAGCACATGATCGAGGTGGTTGCGTGCGTACAGTTGCCGAATGACAATCAGCTCGATGATTAATCCGCATAGTGCTGTAAGCGGTATGGCTAACAAGGCTGCCAGAATAAAAGAGCCTGTGTACTGCGCCAGTGATGCACAGATAAACGCACCGAGCATATACAGCGATCCGTGCGCAAGGTTAACAAAGTCCATGATACCGAAGGTGAGAGTTAATCCTGCCGATAACAGAAATAACAATACACCGAGCTGCAAGCCGTTAAGCAGCTGAATGAACAGGAGGGATGGTTCCATGGCAGGGAAGCGTGTGGTGATTAAGGGAGCAGATTTGCTCCCTTATATAGTGGGTGTGATAGCAGGCTGGATTGCCTACATACTGCAGTCGGATGCATAGACATCCTGATGATCATCAAGTACGACTTTGTCTATGCGTGTGGTCCAGTTGCCGTCAGCATCTTCAACTACTGTGCGACTATAGAAATCCTGAATAGGCATATGGTTGTTACCATAAGTGAACTCACCTCGCACTGATGGAAAGCTTGCAGATTTCATGGCGGCACGCATGCCTTCTTTGTTGCTTGTATCGCCGTCTACGGCATCTACCGCAGACTTGATTAGCATAATGGAGTCATAGGCTTGTGCCGCGTAGAACGATGGATAGGCACCGTGCTCAGCGCGAAAGTCTGCAACAAATTTGTTGTTCACTTCGTTATCCAGGTCAGGGCCCCAGTGTTGAGTGCTGACTGATCCCAGTACGCCTTCCATGCCACCTGCCTGCAGTTTTGGCAGAGACAAAGAGTCTACGGTAAATACGGTGTACAGAGGCAAAGTATCGCGCAAACCCGCCTGTTGGTATTGCTTGATGAAAGCGGGGCCGGCTTTGCCCGGGTAGAAAACAAATATGCCTTCAGCACCAGAAGCTTTAGCTTTAGCGAGCTCGGCGGAGAAATCCAGTTGCGCATCCTTTCCCCACTTGGTTAGATCTTTACCGACGATCTCACCTTTGAAGGTGCGCTCAACGCCTGCGACCATATCTTTACCGGCAGCGTAGTTGGGCGCCATAACGTACACAGACTTAACGCCTTGTTGGTTGAGTGTCTCACCCATGGCCATCGGTGTTTGGTCATTCTGCCAGGAAGTAGAGAAAAAGTTCTCATGACACAGTTTGCCTGCGACAGGCGAGGGACCGGCATTGGCACTGATCAGGAACTTGTCTGCATCCAGTACCGACTTACGTGAAGCCAGTAGCACGTGTGACCAGATATAGCCTGCAACAAAATCGACATCATCCTGCTTGACCAGCTTATCCGTTGCCTGCTTGCCGACTTCAGGTTTGAAGCCGTCATCTGCCATGATTAGATTTACGGGTTTGCCGCCCATAGTATTATCGATGTGTTTCAGCGCTAAATTAACCGCTTTTTCCTGATCCTGGCCGATAGACGCGCCACCGGTGGTCAGTGTGGTAACAAAACCGATTTTTATTTCATCAGCGGCGAGTGCGACAGGCGCGTAAAGTGCCGCACTGACCAATCCGGCCAGAGTACCAGTCAGCGTATTGGTGAGTAGTTTCTTCATTTGAGTGTGCTCCATGGTATTACAGTGCGACGGGTTGGTCCGATACAGGCTGCCATCGTATCACTTGTAAACTCATGAGTAAGTGAATCCGCTGGTAAAATGTCTCACCTACGGAATTTTGTTGTGGAATTTGGCGGTGGCATAGTGCCTTTTTAGCGGATATTTGTCAGTACATCGACGAACTGCGCTGATGTGTTCGGGCAGGTATCCGCCGCAGCTAACGGATTATAAAATCGGCCCCGGCAATTAAATTCACA